>WFYP01000240.1 GCA_015490055.1 Nitratifractor sp. | reverse complement strand
TACCTATAGAGCACCTATTATTTTTGACAACTTCTAATAAGATAAAATCCAATTTTTGTGTATTATATTCTTTTAAATTATATTTCCAATAAATTAAAAAACTGTATAGAGTGATTAAGTTTTATTTAAGCTTATTCCAACTCTTAGCAATAGACACAGAACATTTTAACTTTACATCTAACTTATAAATATTTTCCATAATGTATGTAAAACGCTTAGCCAACTCTTCTACTTTATCATCTTTTGCCTCTAGTATCAACTCATCGTGAATTTGCAGCAGTAAATTAGCATCTAAATCCTCTTCGCTTATTAATCTATCAATATCCAACATCGAAAGCTTTATTAAATCGGCAGCACTACCTTGGAAAACTGTATTTACAGCCTCTCGTAAAATCGCAGCTTTTCCCATGGCATTTGCACCCTCATAATCAAACACTCTTCGGCGTTTAAGTAAAGTCTCTACATATCCTACACTCTTAGCTCTCTCTTGAATCTGCTCTAAGTAATTTTTAACAGTAGGAAACGCCGCAAAGTAGTTTTGTATAATCTCTTTTGCCTCAGCAGTTGTTATGCCTAACTCTTGGCTAAGTTTTCTTGAGCCCATTCCATAAAGCAGACCAAAGTTTATAGATTTAGCAAAATTTCTCTTCTCTTGTGCCTTTTCCTCACCAAAGAGCTTAATAGCAGTCTCTAAGTGAATATCTTTACCTTCATTAAACGCCTCTTTTAAAGCCACATCACCACTAAAATGAGCCAAAAGTCTAAGCTCTATTTGCGAGTAGTCTATCGAAATTAAGCTATAGCCATCTTGTGCAACAAAAGCTCTTCTAACTCTTCTACCCAACTCGCTTCGTACAGGAATATTTTGTAAATTTGGGTCTTTAGAAGCCAGCCTTCCAGTCGCCGTTCCAGTTTGTAAAAAGCTTGTATAAATTCTATGTTTACTATCACTCTTAGCAAGCTTTAAAAGTGGTTCTACATAAGTACTAAGCATCTTTTGTCGCTCACGATATAGCAAAATATCTTTAATAATCTCATGCTCATCTTTTAAACTATTTAGCACTGCTTCGTTTGTACTATAACCAGTTTTGGTTTTCTTACCACCCTTTAACCCAAGCGTCTGAAACAGCACAACGCCAAGCTGTTGAGTAGAGCGAATATTAAACTCACTCCCTGCGTGCTCATAAATTTTGCTACTTAGCTCCGCTAACTCCTGCGTTAAAACCTTTTTAAGCTCTTCTAAATGCTCAATATCAACCTTTATACCTAAACTCTCCATCTTAATAAGTAGCGGAATAAACGGATACTCTACACTCTCAGCCTCTTTTAGCAACTCTTCTAGCCCTACTTCGTTAAATATACTTAGTAGTTTATTATAAAGCTTCAGCGTCATCCAAGCATCTTCGCTAGCATATTTAGTAGCTTCTTCTATATCAACACTAGAGAAATCTTCGCCCTTTTTTACAGTTTTAGAATAAGCAATCATATCGTGGTTAAAAAACTTTTTAGCCAACTTATCAAGCCCTACCCTGCTACTTGGGTCAAGTAGCCAAGCTAAAATCATACTATCGCCATATGGAATTTTTGGCTCTATGCCAAAGTAGTGTTTCAAAACTGCCAAATCATACTTTAAGTTATGACCAATTAGCCTTTTATCTAGCAGTTTTAAAATCGCTTCTTTAGCATCATCAACGCTTAGCTGTGCACTAACACCCAAATAGTTATGCCCAACTGGCACATAGTAAGCCTCGCTCTCATTAAAGGCAAACGAAAAACCAACAAGTTTAACTTCTCGCACATTAAGCCCTGTTGTCTCTGTATCAAATGCTACTACCATTTCATCGTTGATATTGTTTAATATCTTATTTAAATCTTCTACATTATCAATAAGTTTTGACTCAAATTCCTCTACCACAACTTCTTGCTCTTTTGGAGTATTTGGCTCACTTTTTTCAGCCTTACTAACCCACTTTAAAGCATTATTCATACCATACTTTTCAAACTCATCTACTAAGTTATCTAAATAGTTTC
This sequence comes from Nitratifractor sp., assembly GCA_015490055.1. GTDB lineage: Bacteria > Campylobacterota > Campylobacteria > Campylobacterales > Sulfurovaceae > JAADEQ01. The sequence continues at coordinate 1,150 of WFYP01000240.1, read as the reverse complement.
TATCTTCAAAAACAAACTCTTCGAGTGGTAAAGTATCGTAAATATCATCTCTTAACTTAACCAACTCTCGCGATATAAATGCCTGCTCTTTATGCTCTATAAGTAGCTTTCTAATTCTAGGTGTACCAACCTTATCGATATTTGCATAAATATCCTCTAATGTATGATACTCTAAAATAATCTTAGAAGCAGTCTTAGGACCAATCCCCGGAACCCCCGGAACATTATCGCTACTATCGCCAATTAGAGCTTGAAAATCCACAAAATATTTAGGAGGTACCCCAAACTTATTTATGCACTCCTCTTCGTCAATATCTTTACGCTTAACCCAATCATATAAAAACACTTGCTTATCGTATATTAACTGATACAAATCTTTATCCGAAGAGACCATCTTACCTTTAATGCCCTGCTCTCTCGCAAATTTTGTAACAGTTGCTATTACATCATCCGCCTCATACCCAGCTTTACTAAGAGTCTTAAAGCCCATCTTCTCTATCCACTCAATAGCCACACTAAGTTGCTTTACCAAATCTTCAGGTGCTGGCGGACGATTAGCCTTATAAGCTGGATAAAACTTCTTTCTCTCAAGCTCCTCTTTACTATCCAAAGCAAAAACAATATAGTCAGTCCCATGGTTACTCTGCAACTGATGCACAAAATTAATAAACCCCGTCAAAAGCCCAGTAGGAAACCCATCTTTAGACTTCAAAGGAGGCAAAGCAAAATAAGCCCGAAAGAAAAACGCAAATGTATCTATAACCGTAATTGTTTTCAAAAAAAATACCTTCTAAATATAGTTACGCAATTATACCCAATATTAAATAAAGTAGTTAATAACTGAAAAGCGTCAAATAAAAGCAAACTGCTTTGCTTTTATAGCTTTGAAACCAAAATAAATTCTATACTGTAGGGGCAGACCTATGTATCTGCCCGTTAGCTCAAACAGCCAAGTAAATTGTTAAACACAAATAATTTTAAACTACAAAAAAGCAAATTTAAAATCATTAACAAACATTAAAGCCATTTAGATTAACGGGACGACACACAGGTCGTCCCCTACAAGTGGCAACGGTCAAGAGGTATCCATCTCGTAGGGGCAGACCTATGTGTCTGCCCATTAGTTCAAATTGCCTAGAAAATACAAAAC
>WFYP01000239.1 GCA_015490055.1 Nitratifractor sp. | reverse complement strand
CCCAAAGTGCTGATATGCCAGAAGAGATTGCAACATATGGGTGTGCTCCTGTTGATGCGACTCCTCTTACAACCGTTGTAGAGGCGTTTTGTTCATGGTCGGCGTGTAGGGTGAATATTGTATCTAGTGCTTTTATCTCGACCTCTTTTATTTCTCGGTGTCCGCTAGCATCTAAGTGCATTTTGCCACCTGGGTAGGCTCGCATCATATATAAAAAGTTTTCGCTAAAGCTTCTATCTAAATCTGGATATATTCGTTTTGCACCTATACTCCTGCGGTATGCAAAGGCAGCTATTGTTGGCATTTTGGCAATAATTCTGTGTGCCATCTCTCTGTAGTCTGCTTCGCATTCTAGTTTTAGGTGCTCATAGTAAAAAGCAGCTAATGATGTAACAGCAGAGCTTAAAATCGACATAGGGTGTGCTTTGTCTGGAAAGGCATCGTAAAGGTTGCTAATACTCTCTGGTAAAAAGGCTCGGTGTCGAAGCTCTAAATCGAAAGCTTCTCTCTCTTCTTGGCTTGGCAATTTGCCCTCTAATAGAAGCCAACAAGTGCTTAAGTAGTCGTACTTTGTAGCTAACTCCTCTATTGGAATGCCTCTATATCTAAGCTCCCCTTTTTCGCCATTTATAAAGGTAATTTTAGAGTCGCAACTAGCAGTAGAAGTAAAGCCTGGGTCGTAGCTAAACATCCCGCTATCTTTATAAAAACTTCGCATATCTAAGACTTTAGGACCACGCTTTGAATCTATTATTGGGTATTCATATTTGGTGCCATCTCGGTTGTCTGTAAGTGTGAAACTGTTTTTCATCTGTTGCCTCCAAAAAGCTATGTTGCATATTTTAGCATATAAAAATGTATTTGCTATGGAAACGAGAAAAGGTTTGGTAATAAAATTTAACTTAGATAATTTGGGTGCTTTATACACAAGCCACGAAGGCTTATGTTTTACTCTTTGTGGCTTAGAGATTCGATTTTGCTAGAGAACTCTTGCTCTACTTCATCAGAAATTTCTAAATCATCTTCTACTAATACACCAGCATTTGGGTCATCGTAGATAGATTCGTCAAGTTTTTTCTCGCTTTTGCCGACAATTACAGATACAACTGCATCACCAGATACATTAACTGCTGTTCTTGTCATATCTAGTAATCTATCAACACCTAAAATTAGTCCGATACCCTCTACTGGTAATCCAACTTGTGTAAATACCATAGATAACATAATCAAGCCAACCCCAGGAACACCAGCTGTACCAATAGAAGCTAGTACTGACATTAAAATTACTGTTAAGTAACCTGTAATTCCCAAGTTTACACCGTAAGCATTTGCAATAAATACTGTTGCGACACCTTGCATAATTGCTGTACCGTCCATATTTATTGTTGCACCAAATGGTACTGTAAAGGATGCTACAGAGTTATCAACCCCTAACTTTTTAGTTACAACTCTTAGAGTTACTGGAATTGTAGCGTTAGAGCTTGAAGTCGAGAATGCAAATATCTGCATCTCTTTTGCTTTTTTAAGGAACATTGCAGGGCTTTTGCCAGAGAATACTTTTAGTATAATCATTAGCGTTACAAATAGGTGAATCATCAGTGCACCTATTAGCACAAGCACATAACCTGCAAGGTTTAAGAGTAAATCTAGCCCCAAGTTTGCAAAGGCTTTTGCAAGCAGAGCAAATACTGCATATGGAGCAACTGCCATAATAATATTAACCATCTTCATCATAATTTCGTTTGCAATCTCTACAAGTTCTACTAATGGCTCAGCTTTTTTACCAACCATTAAGATAGATATACCTAATAAAATTGCAAAGAAGATAATCTGAAGCATATTCCCTTTTGCCATTGCATCTACAACATTGCCAGGGATAATGTTAATTAAAACCGAGCTAAGTGGCGGTGCCTCTTTTCCTGTAAATGTTGCAGCTGATGTCATATGAACACCCTCTCCAATATGTAAAGAAGCAGCTATAGTAATTGCTAAAGCAATAGCTATTGCAGTAGTTAGCAGATACAGAACAAATGCTTTTGCACCAACTTTCCCTAACTCTCTAATATCTCCAATACCAAGTACACCTGTTATTAGAGAAAATAGTACTAATGGAACAACAAGCATTTTCAATGCAACTACAAACATTTTACCTATAATATGAAATAGTCCATTTACAATGTAAACATCTACAAATGAACCATGAGCATTTAAATGCAACATATTAATACCAAGACCAGCTATAATACCTAAAGCCATACCAATTAAGACTTTAGAAGTTAAAGACATCTTTTTTGACATTTTATCCTCCTTACTTACATTGACTTATATATTTAATATATAAGAACCTCTTTTTATATCAGTTTATATTATACTATATTATAAAGTTGTTTAATTATTTTAGGTACAATTTATCATATTAAAGAGCACTATTAGTATGTTTGTACAATATAATTTACATATTAGATATTTTTAGTACCATATTAAAAGTTATATATAGTGCGTAAGGTCAGTTATAAGTTTAATTTTGATATACTTGTTTTGCTTAAGAGGATTTCTTAATGCACAAGTCAAGATGGGATAGACCCAAAGACTAATTACACACTAAGGAGTTTAGTTGTGAGATACGATTATCTTATTTTTATTGGCAGATTTCAGCCATTTCACACAGGACACGAGAGCATAGTACGCAAGGCATTATCGCAATCTAATAAAGTTATTATATTAGTAGGTTCAGCTTATCAGCCACGAACTGTTAGAAACCCTTGGGATTTTAGCGAGCGAGAGGCATTAATTAGACTTGCATTTAGTCAAGAAGAGAATAAGCGAATACTTATTTTTCCGCTACTAGATTATGTATATAATAACCAACTTTGGATTAAATCGGTTCAGCAAATTGTTGCCGGTGTTGCACATAACAATATTGCATCAGAGGCGAAAATTGGGCTAATTGGGCACAAAAAAGATGAGAGCTCTAGCTACTTAAACGATTTTCCGCAGTGGAATTTTGTAGAGGCTAGTAACTACAATAATATCTCTTCTAGCGAAATTAGAAAAAGTTATTTCGAAGATGGCGAAGTGCGAAGCGATTTACTAAATAGTAACATTGCAATAGAGTTAGAGAAGTTTAAAAAAAGCGATGCATACAAGCAGGTAAAAGATGAGTACGACTTTGTTAAAAAGTATAAAAGTGCTTGGGATTGTGCACCATATAAGCCAACATTTGTAACAGTAGATGCTGTGGTGATTCAAGCAGGGCATATACTTTTAATAGAGCGAAAAGCCCAACCCGGGCGAGGCTTAATGGCACTGCCAGGTGGCTTTGTAAACCCAAAAGAGCGACTAAAAGATGCAGTAATAAGAGAGCTAAGAGAGGAGACACGCATTAAAGTGCCAGCCCCTGTATTAGCTGGAAGCATTACAAAAGAGCAAATTTTCGACGACCCATACCGCTCGGCAAGAGGGCGTACAATAACTCAAGCCTTTTTAATAGAGTTACATGGCGATAAATTGCCAAAAGTAAAAGGCGGAGACGACGCAAAAAGTGCCTTTTGGGTACCATTTGCCGAGATAAAGCCAGAGATGATGTTTGAAGACCATTATCATATAATACAAGCGATGGTTGGGTAAGAGTTAGTAATTATATACGCATAAACCAAGGATTAAAGCTCATATATTGAGAGTTTTATATATGTGTAGGGTCGGTTTACCGACCATAGAATAGATAAGCAGTCATTTGAATTATTGTTCGATAAAATCGAACCTACAAATTAAAAACCGATAGACGGTTTGAATATTAAACATATCATACGAAGGATTTTCGATGAAAAACACTGTTTTAAACACAGACAGCTACAAAGCAAGCCACTATTTACAATATCCACCAAAGAGTGAGTATGTTTCATCATATATAGAGGCACGAGGTGGCAACTACGGCAAAACACTATTTTTTGGATTACAAGCGTTTATTAAAGAGTATCTAATGCAGCCAATTACGCAAGAAGATATAGACGAAGCCGAGGCTATTATTACAGCTCACGGTTTGCCATTTAATAAAGAGGAGTGGCAGTATATTTTAGATGAATACAATGGCTACTTGCCTCTAGAAATTTCGGTAGTGCAAGAGGGAAGCTTGGTTCCTTTAAAGTCGCCTCTGCTTCAAGTTGTTAATACCGACCCAAAAGTTTTTTGGCTAACTTCGTATATCGAAACTGCTTTGCTTAGGGCTATTTGGTACCCTACAACTGTAGCTACACTATCATACTCGATTAAAGAGATTATTAGTGAGTTTTTAGAGGCTACAAGCGATAACGCAAAAGAGCAGTTGCCATTTAAACTGCACGATTTTGGTGCAAGAGGTGTATCTAGCCAAGAGTCGGCAATGCTTGGTGGTATGGCACACTTAGTGAACTTTCAAGGAACCGATACACTTAGTGCTATTGTTGGAGCAAAGCGATACTATGGGGCTGATATGGCAGGCTTTTCTATTCCAGCAAGCGAACACTCTACAATGACAAGTTGGCAAAGAGATGGAGAGAAAGATGCGTATGAGAATATGCTAAAACGCTTCGGTGGCGAGGGTAAAATATTTGCCGTGGTTTCAGACTCGTACGATATTTACAACGCTGTTAGCAATATTTGGGGCAAAGAGTTAAAAGAGCAGGTAAAACAAAGCGGTGCAACACTAGTTATCCGCCCAGATTCTGGAGAGCCAAAAGAGGTAGTGTTAGAGGTTATGAAGCGAGTATATAAAGCTTTTGGAGGCTACAAAAACTCTAAAGGATATATAGTGCTAGATGATTCAGTTCGCATTATCCAAGGCGATGGAGTCAATAAAGAGAGCATAAAAGAGATACTAGAAGCTCTAAAAAACGAAGGCTTCTCGGCTGAAAATATCGCCTTTGGAATGGGCGGAGCACTTTTGCAAGAGGCAGGAAGAGACGACTTTAGATTCGCTATGAAAGCTTCGGCAATTTGTGTAGATGGCGAGTGGAGAGATATTTACAAAGACCCAATAACCGATAGTGGCAAACGCTCTAAAAGAGGGCGATTAGCTTTAACCAAAGATTTTGAGACGGTTAGAGTAGAAGAGCTAGGTGAGCGAGAGAATTTACTAAAGCCTGTATATAAAGATGGGAAGTTGCTAAAAGAGTATAGTTTTGATGAGGTTCGAAAAAATACAGATTATGGAGATATATGATGCAGTTTAATCAAGATAAAATAACAAAAGCGTGGTTTTTTGCCTCGCGTTTACATAAAGAGCAAAAGTATCCAGGGGAGCAGTTGCCTTATATTACGCATATTGGTAATGTTATGCTAGAGATTATGGGGGTGGCTGATGGTTTGGAAAATGCAGAGTTGGCAATTTGTTGTGCAATTTTGCATGATACGATTGAAGATACAGAGGTTACATACGAAGAGCTTTTAAGTGAGTTTGGAAAGAGCATAGCTAATGGTGTAATGGCATTAACAAAAAATGAAAGTTTAAGCACAAAAAGAGAACAGATGATAGACTCTTTGGAGCGAATCAATAAACAACCCAAAGAGGTTTGGGTGGTTAAAATGGCAGATAGAGTTGCCAATTTGGGAGAGCCACCTCACTATTGGAAGTTAGAAAAGAAGAGAGCTTATCAAGAAGAGGCTCGTATTATTTGGGAGCAGTTGTACGAAGCAAATGAACAAATGGCAAATAGGTTAAAAGCTAAGATAGAAGATTACAAAAGGTATTTAAAATGTTAGGAGCAATCGCAGGTGAGATTATAGGTTCATACTATGAGTTTCATAAAATTAAAACAAAAGAGTTTGAACTGTTTCATCCAAAGAGTAAATTTACAGATGATACTGTATTAAGTATGGCGATAGCCAAGTCTATTTTGGATAATAAGCCATATTTAGATAATGTTGTAGATTTTGGTTTGCGTTACTTTGAAGTTGGCTATGGTGGCTCTTTTAAAAAGTGGCTAAAAAGCGATGAGCATTTGCCTTATAACTCGTGGGGTAATGGTTCAGCAATGCGAGTTTCGCCTATTGCTTGGGCTTTTGAGACGGAAGATAAAGTTTTGCAAGAGGCACGAAAATCTGCTAAAATTACACACAACCACCCAGAGGGAATAAAAGGAGCCGAGGCTACAGCTTTGGCTATCTTTATAGCTCGAAAAGGTGCAAGTAAAGAGGAGATACGAGAGCGTATTACAAAAGATTTTGGCTATGATTTAAGCAGAACAGTAGATGAGATTCGCCCAACTTACAAGTTTGAAGTATCATGCCAAAAGTCTGTACCAGAGTCGATTATCTGTTTTTTAGATTCTAACTCCTTTGAAGATTGCATTAGAAACTGCGTATCTTTAGGTGCTGATGCTGATACTATGGGTGCAATAGCAGGAGGAATTGCTGAGGCTTACTATGGAATACCTAAAGAGATAGAGACAAAAGTTTATGCTTATTTGAGTGATGAGTTTGTATATATTTTGAAAATGTTTAGAGAAAAATATAATTAGGAGTTAGTAAAAGTAGTATCCAAAGTCATCATAAACACAAACTGCTATAATTGCACTATGAATCAAACTACAGCACTCAACATATTAAAATCTGGCAAAAATGTTTTTATAACTGGTTCGGCAGGTACGGGGAAGACTTATTTGCTTAAGCAGTATATTCGCTACTTAAAAGAGCGTCGGGTTTATCCTACTATTGTGGCACCTACTGGGATTGCGGCTTCGCATTTGGGTGGGCAGACTATTCACTCTTTTTTTGCTTTGGGGATTCGTGAGAGTATAGACGAAAGTTACGTTGAGTTTATGATGGAGAAGAAGTACTTAAAAAGCCGATTTGCTAAGCTTAGAGTACTTATTATCGATGAAGTCTCTATGGTGTCGCCTGAGCTGTTTACATCTATGGATTTGGTGCTTCGTGGATTTAAAGGTGTTGATGCTCCTTTTGGTGGGGTGCAGGTTGTTTTATCTGGCGACTTTTTCCAACTTCCACCTGTTAGCAAAGAGCCAAAAGAGAAACGCTTTGCTTGGCAGTCGCCATCTTGGCGAGAACTTGATTTGCAAACTTGCTATCTGCAAGAGAAGTTTAGACAAGACGATAGCAGGCTTATAGATGTACTAGATGATATACGCTCTGGAAATATATCTGAAGCGACTAATAAGGCACTAGAAGAGCGGATGAATGTAAGCTTGCCTGAGGGTGCTAAAGTAACGCAACTCTATACACATAATGCAGATGTTGAGCGTATCAATTTAGCCGAACTTAATAAGCTAGAGGGCAAAGAGAAGCTTTATGTTTACGAGGCGAAAGGTTCGGCTAAAAATATAGAGAAAATCTTTAAATCTTCGCTAGTTTTAGAGGAGTTACGGCTTAAAAAGGGTGCTTTGGTTATCTTTATTAAAAATAGCCCAGATGGCGAGTATGTAAATGGAACTACCGGTGTGGTGCAGAGCTTTAGCCCTATTGATAATATGCCTATTGTTATAACCACAGAGGGTAGGAAAGTTAAGCTAGAGTTAGAGGAGTGGTCTCTAGAGAACGATAGCGGTAAGGTGGTAGCTACTGTTTCACAAGTGCCACTGTGTCTAGCTTGGGCTATTACTATACATAAGTCGCAGGGTATGACACTAGATGCTGCACAGATAGACCTCTCTAAAACTTTTGAAGTAGGGCAGGGGTATGTGGCTCTATCAAGGATAAAAAGTATAGAGGGGCTTAGTCTGCTTGGAATAAACCCTATGGCTTTGCGTGTGGACCCTCTTATTTTGCATATAGATGAGCGTATAAAACAGGCTTCGCTAAAGGCATCTAAGGCTATAGAAACTTTAGATAAAGATACTTTTGAAATGCTATGCCAAAAGCATATATCAAGTATGGGTGGTGTGGTAGAAAAAGAGAAGATAGAAGAGGAGATAGCCAATATTAAAGCTGGGAAACCTTCGCACTCTGCTTATGCCACACCAACACATATAAAGACTAAAAACCTCATAGATAAGTCTGATACAATTATAAAACTAGCAGTAAATAGAGGCTTATCAAAAGGAACTATTATACAACACTTGGCACTTATAAAAGAGGAAATGCCAGATTTTGATTTAATTAAATATAAACCAGAAGCAGAAATATTTGATACTGTAGAGAGTGTGCTACTAAAGCTTATGACCAAAAAACTACCAGATAATTTTACAGATGACGGCAAGTTACGCCTAAAACCTGTGTTTGAAGCATTAAATAGCGAAGTTGGATATGATGATATACGGCTTTGTATGTTGTTTATGAATTAGACTTCTTGCAAAACTCTATAAATGCATCTATTGTCTATTATGTATCATATTTTACTAAACAGTACCTACAAATTATAGAGTTTTGCAAGAAGTCTATTAGTAGTAACACTTAGGAGCTTATGACTTTAGTAGGATGATATTGAATTAAGGAACTGCACCTTAACTTTATCCCATATCCCAAATCCTGATTCCAATTAAGAATTAGTTTACGCCAATGAAACTAGCCACTAACCCATATAGTTTCCTTCTTAAAAGTAAACAAACTAAAAATTGCAAGAGTTTTTCTGCATTTATAAGTCTTAAGATATTAATCTTTGGGTATAATTCTCGACCTGATTGGGCGTCTGCGTAGAATTCTATCTATATAGAGTTGTATGCAGATGCCCTCGGCATCGAGTGTTGTGGCACTTAAAATACAATATATGTTACGTAAGTAACGAGTTCTTTAAAGGAAAAAAATGGAAAAGATTAGACTTAAGCTTAAAGCTTATGATCACAGAGTTTTAGACAGATCGGTACAAGCGATTGTTGATGCTGTAAAGAGAACTGGTTCAGAATTAAGAGGACCAATACCTTTACCAACTAAGATTAAACGCTATACTGTTTTACGTTCTCCACACGTAAATAAAGACAGTAGAGAGCAATTTGAAATTAGAGTACACGCAAGATTAATTGACATAGTAGCAGCTTCAACTGATACTATTGATTCATTAATGAAATTAGACTTAGCACCGGAAGTGGAAGTAGAAATCCGCTCTATGGATAAGTAAGGAGATAGGAAATGGAATTTATCGTAGAAAAAATTGGAATGAGCAGAACTGTTGGCGTTCCAAGTGTTCCTGTAACTTTACTAAAAGTTGTTGAGACTAAAGTATGTGAAGTACGTGAAGATGGTAAAGCGTTAGTTTCTTACCACAGCGGAAAGAAAATCAACAAAGCTATTGAAGGTCAGCAAAAAAAGTATGATGTAAGCAAAGAGTTTAACCGCTTTAAGACAATCGAAGTAGCAGAGGGTACAGAAGCTGGTGATTTAAGCTTAGCTCCATTAGCTGAGGCACAAGTAGTTAAGACATCTTTAAATAGTAAAGGTCGTGGTTTCTCTGGTGTTATTAAGAGACACGGATTTGCTGGTGGACCTAAAAGTCACGGTTCAAGATTCCACAGAGCACCGGGTTCTATCGGTATGTGTGAATGGCCTGGGCGTGTTCAACCTGGACAAAAGATGCCTGGACAGTATGGTAACAAAATAGTTACTGTTAAAAATGATGTAATCTCTTTTGACGAAGAGAATGGAATATTAGTTCTTAAAGGCGCAGTTCCTGGTCATAAGGGCGCTAGAGGAATGGTAAGGATTGTTAAATGAGTAATGCAGTAGTAGTAAAAACAGCAGATTTACCTCAGAGTTTTTTAGAGGTTCATCCTCATAACTTATATCTATATTGTAAAGCTTATGCTGCTAACTTAAGAGCAAGCAATGCACACACAAAAAATAGATCAGCGGTAAGCGGTGGTGGTAAAAAGCCATTTGCACAAAAAGGTGGCGGTAGAGCTAGACAAGGTTCAACAAGAGCTCCTCAATTTAGAGGTGGTGGTGTTGTATTTGGTCCAACAAATGAGAAAAACTATACTCAAAAAGTTAATAAAAAGCAAAAGAGACTTGCTTTAATGCACGCTATTGCTGAAAAAGTAGCTAATGATAAAGTTTTTGTAGTTGATTCAATCTCTATAGAGTCTGGTAAGACTAAAGATGCTAATGAATTCTTTAAGAGTTTTGGGCAGAGAGATGTTCTATTTGTAAAAGAGCTTATCGATGATAAGACATACTTAGCATTTAGAAACTTAGATAAAAGCTATTTAATTGAGCCAAATGAGCTAAACGGATATTTAGCAGCAGCGTTCCACGCTATTGTTATTGAAAAGTCTGTTTGGGAAAATCTAATAAAAGAGAGTTAAGATGGCAGATATTACAGATATTAAAGCAATAATTTATACAGAGAAGAGTTTGGCTCTTCAAGAAGATGGTGTAATTGTTGTTCAAACTAGTACAAGAGTTACAAAAAACTCTTTAAAAGAGATCTTTAGAGAGTACTTTGGTATTAAGCCACTTAAAGTGAACTCTATGAGAAATAATGGTAAAGTTAAGAGATTTAAGGGTATCGAGGGTAAGAGAGCTGATAGTAAGAAGTTCTATGTATTCTTACCAGAAGATGCTAAAATCGATAGCTTAAGCGTATAAGGATAGAAGATGGCAATTAAAACATTTAGACCATATACACCGTCTCGTCGTTTTTTAACTACGATTGACAATAGTGATATTACATCTAAACCAACTGTAAGAAGCTTACTTAAAAAGCTACCTGCTCATGCTGGTAGAAATAGTAATGGTAGAATTACTTCTCGTCACAGAGAAGCAGGTGCTAAAAAGCTATACAGAATTATCGATTTTAAAAGAAATAAATTCAATATCGAAGGTAAAGTTGCAACAGTAGAGTATGACCCATACAGAAACTGTAGAATTTGCCTTATTCACTATGTTGATGGTGAAAAAAGATATATTCTTCAACCAAAAGGTTTAAAAGTTGGTGATAAAATTTTATCAGCAGAAGCTGGTCTTGATATTAAGCCTGGTAATGCAATGAAACTTAAGAACATTCCAGTTGGTACACTTGTTCACAACATCGAAATGAACCCTGGTCAGGGTGGTAAAATCGCTAGAAGTGCTGGTGGTTATGCACAGATTATGGGTAGAGATGGAAAGTATGTATCTTTAAGATTACCATCTGGTGAGATGAGATACATCTTAGGTGAGTGTATGGCAACAGTTGGAACTATTGGTAACGAAGATTTCGCTAACATGGTTATTGGTAAAGCTGGTAGAAACAGACATAGAGGTATTAGACCACAAACTAGAGGTAGTGCAATGAACCCAATCGATCACCCACACGGTGGTGGTGAAGGTAAAACTAACTCAGGTCGTCATCCAGTATCTCCTTGGGGTATGCCAACTAAAGGTTATAAGACTCGTAAGAAGAAAGCTAGCGATAAGCTAATTATCTCAAGACGTAAGAAAAAGTAAGGGGTAGGAAATGGCAAGATCATTAAAAAAAGGACCTTTCATAGATGATCATCTAATGAAAAAGGTTGTTAAAGCAAAAGAAGAGGGTTCACATAAGCCTATCAAAACTTGGTCAAGAAGATCAGTAATCTTCCCAGAGATGATTGGCTTAACAATCAATGTACACAACGGTCGTCAATTTGTACCTGTATTTATTACAGAGGGACACGTTGGATATAAATTAGGTGAATTTGCACCAACTAGAACGTTTAGAGGCCACAAAGGCAGCGTTCAAAAGAAGGTAGGTTAATATGAGTAGAGCATTATTAAGATTTGTAAGAGTATCACCTACAAAAGCTAGACTTGTTGCTAGAGAAGTACAAGGTATGAATGCAGAGCACGCAATCGCTGCTTTACAATTTATGCCAAACAAAGCTGCTAAACTTATATCTGGTGTTATCGCTTCTGCTGTTGCAAACGGCGGTTTCGAGCCAGAAGAAGTTGTAGTTACTTCATGTAGAGTTGATAGAGCTTCTTATATGAAGCGTTGGAGACCAAGAGCTAGAGGAACAGCTACTAGAATTTTAAAGCCGACTTCTCACATTTTAGTAGAAGTAGCTCCAGCTAATAACGGAAAGGATGCGTAACTATGGGTCAAAAAGTTAATCCAATAGGTTTAAGATTAGGAATCAATAGAAACTGGGAGTCAAGATGGTTTCCAGCAAAAGATAGAGCTCCATCATTTATAGCAGAGGATTATAAAATCCGTAAAATGCTTAAAAAAGAGCTTTACTTTGCAGGTGTTAGTAACATTATTATCGAAAGAACAGTTAAGAAGCTTAGAGTTACAATCGTAACTGCAAGACCTGGTATCGTAATTGGTAAAAAGGGTGCAGACATCGAGAAGTTAAAAGCTAAACTTCAAACTCTACTTAACAAAAGTGTTGCAATTAACATTAAAGAAGAGAAAAAGCCACTTGCTAATGCACAATTAGTTGCAGAGAGTGTTGCTCAACAAATCGAGCGTCGTGTTGCTTTCCGTAGAGCTATGAAAAAAGCTATTCAAGGTGCACTTAAACAGGGTGCTAAGGGAATTAAAGTTTCTGTTTCTGGTCGTTTAGGCGGTGCTGAAATGGCAAGAACAGAGTGGTATTTAGAAGGAAGAGTTCCTCTACATACACTAAGAGCTAAAATCGATTATGGTTATACAGAGTCTTTAACTACTTATGGAAACATTGGTGTTAAAGTTTGGATTTTCAAAGGTGAAGTACTTCAAAAAGGTATTCAGCCAGAGAAAAAAGAGACTCGTCCTAACAACCGTAGAAAAAGAAGAGGAGAGTAAGCTATGTTAATGCCAAAAAGAACCAAATGGAGAAAGCAACAAAAGGGTAGAAACCGTGGTAAAGCTTTCCGTGGTAACAAAATCGAGTTTGGTGAGTTTGCTATTAAAGCTACTGAAGCTGGTAGAATTGACTCTCGCCAAATCGAGTCTGCGCGTATTGCAATGACAAGAAAAGTAAACAGAACTGGAAAAACTTGGATTAGAGTTTTCCCTGATAAACCTCTTACAAAGAAGCCATTAGAGACAAGAATGGGTAAAGGTAAAGGTGCAGTTGAGAAGTGGGTTATGAATATTAGACCTGGTAGAATTATTTTTGAAATGGCTGGTGTAAACGAAGATTTAGCAAGAGCTGCTTTAACTTTAGCGTGCCATAAGTTACCGTTCAAAACTAAAATCATTTCAAGGGAAGATAGCAATGAAATATACTGATCTTCAAGATAAAAGCGTTAAAGAGCTTAACGAGTTATTAAAAGAGAAAAGACTTGAAGTGTTTACACTAAAAGTTAAACTAAAAACTATGCAATTAACTAATACAGCAGAGCTTAGAGCTGCTAAAAAAGATATTGCAAGAATTCAGACAGCAATCCATGCTGCAAAACCAGAGTAAAGGGTAAGAGATGCCAAAAAGAGTAATATCTGGAAAAGTTGTAAAAGTAGCTGGTGAAAAGACAGCAACTGTATTGGTTGAAAGAAAGGTTTTACACCCTAGATACCACAAAACAGTAAAGAGATTTAAAAAATATTTAGTACACGATGAGAAAAACGAAGCAAATGTAGGTGATACTATTAGTGCTATCGAGTGTCGTCCACTATCTAAGAATAAGGCGTTCCGTCTTCTTGAAATTACAGAAAGAGGAGAGGGCTAATGATTCAGGGATTTACAAGATTAACTGTAGCAGACAATAGTGGTGCTAAAGAGATTATGTGTATCAAAGTACTTGGTGGTTCTAAAAGAAGATACGCAAGTGTTGGTGATGTAATCGTAGCATCAGTTAAAAAAGCTACTCCAAATGGAAAAGTTAAAAAAGGTAAAGTTGTTAAAGCTGTTGTTGTAAGAACTAAAAAAGAGATTCAAAGAGAGAATGGTTCTTTAATTAGATTCGATGACAATGCAGCAGTTATTATTGATGATAAAAAAGAGCCTATTGGTACTCGTATTTTCGGACCTGTAAGTCGTGAGACTAGATATGCAGGATTTATGAAAATCGTATCACTAGCGCCGGAGGTATGGTAATGGCTAAGAAGTTTAAAATTAAAAAGGGCGATACTGTAACAATTATCGCTGGTGACGACAAAGGCAAGAGTGCAGAAGTTTTAAAAGTACTAACTAAAAAAGATGCAGTTATTGTTGCTGGTTGTAAAATAGCTAAAAAAGCTGTAAAACCTACAGAAGAGAATAAAGAGGGCGGATTTGTTGAAAAAGAGATGCCTATTCATATCTCTAATGTAAAGAAAGTTGAAGGATAATTATGAGCAGATTAAAAGAGAAATATGACTCTATCGCTCCTGCACTTCGCGAAGAGCTTTCTATTGCTAATGTAATGCAAACTCCTAAATTAGAGAAGATTGTAATTAGTGTTGGAGCTGGTGAAGAGGGAAAAGATAATAAATTAATTCAAAACATGACTGATACTATCTCTTTAATAGCTGGTCAAAAAGCTATGGTAACACTAGCTAGAAAATCTGTTGCAGGTTTTAAAGCTAGAGAGGGTGCACCAAGTGGTATTAAAGTTACTTTAAGAGGTGAAAGAATGTATAACTTCTTAGATAAATTAGTATCTATTGCACTTCCAAGAGTTAAAGACTTTAGAGGTGTGCCAAGAAAAGGTTTTGATGGTAGAGGTAACTATAACTTTGGACTTGACGAGCAGTTAATGTTCCCAGAAGTTAGTTACGATTCAATTATGAAAACTCACGGTATGAATATTGCTATTATTACTAATACAGAAGATGACAAAGAGGCATTTGCTTTACTAGAGAAGCTTGGTATGCCATTTGCGAAAGGAAGAAACAATGGCTAAAAAGTCAATGATTGCTAAAGCAAAAAGAAAACCTAAGTTTGCAGTTCAAGCATATACAAGATGTTCTATCTGTGGGAGACCACACTCTGTATATAAAGATTTTGGTATTTGTAGAATTTGTTTAAGAAAGATGGCCTCTGAAGGTCTAATCCCAGGCATGCGTAAAGCAAGCTGGTAATTAAGGAGTAAAAGATGATGACAGACATTATTGCAGACTCTCTTACTCGTATAAGAAATGCAGCAATGAGAAGACTTGATACAACAACTCTTCTTCACTCAAAAACTATTGAGGCTATTGTTTCTATTCTTGTAGATAAGGGTTATTTAGAGAGTTTCAAAGTAGAAGATTTAGGAAACAATAAAAAGAGTATTAAAGTTACTTTAAAGTATGATGACAACGAAAGAAGTGTAATTAACGAAGTTAAGAGAATTTCTAAGCCTGGTCGTCGTGTTTATAAAGGTAAAGATGAGATTAAAAGTTTCAAAAATGGTTATGGAACATTAATCATCTCTACAAGCAACGGTATTTTACCTAATGATGAAGCCTTCAAACGTAATGTTGGTGGCGAAGTTATCTGTAGTATTTGGTAAGGGAGGTATAGAGAATGTCAAGAGTTGGAAAACAGCCTGTAACTATACCTGCTGGTATTGAAGTATCTGTAGATGGTACAGAGATTGTTGCTAAAAAAGGTAACTTAGAGAAGAGATTAGAGACTCACGGTCGTGTAGTTGTAGATGTAGAAGGAAACGAAGTAAAATTTGCTAGATTAGATGATACTAAACAATCTTCTGCATTCTGGGGTACATATAGAGCACTACTTAACAACATTTTAATCGGTTTAGATAAAGGTTTTACTAAATCTTTAGAGATTAATGGTGTTGGTTATCGTGCAGCTGTAAATGGTAAAGTGTTAGAGTTACAACTTGGTTTCTCTCATCCAGTTAATTTTGAAATTCCAGAGGGAATCGAAATTAAAGTAGAGAAGAACATTATTACTATTAATGGTACAGACAAGCAACAAGTTGGTCAAGTAGCAGCAGTTATTAGAGGATTTAGACCACCAGAGCCATACAAAGGTAAAGGTGTTAAGTACACTGATGAAGTTATCATTAGAAAAGCTGGTAAAGCAGCTGGTAAGTAGGGAGCGGTAAAATGTTAAAAAGAGTACAAAAAACAAAAAACAGACGTTACTTACAGCGTAAAAAAAGAGTTCGTGCAAAGATTAATGGATGCGAAAGTACTCCAAGAGTAACAGTGTTTAAATCAAACAAACACTTTTATGCACAAGCTATTGATGACACTAAAGGTCACACTTTAGCGTATGCTGATGGTATTAAGCTTGGTGTTAAGTCTAATAAAGATGGTGCAGCAACTGTTGCAAAAGATTTAGGCGAGAAGTTAAAAGCTCAAAATATTGAAACTATCGTATTTGATAGAAATGGTTACCTGTATCACGGCGTAGTTGCAGCTTTTGCAGATGCACTTAGAGATGCTGGAATTAAATTTTAAGGAAATCGGATGGAAAATATAAATAGAGAAGATTTCGAAGAGATTGTAGTTAATATTGGTCGTGTTACAAAAGTTGTAAAAGGTGGTAGAAGATTTAGATTTACTGCTTTAGTTGTTATTGGGGATAAAAATGGAACTGTAGGTTACGGTTACGGTAAAGCAAAAGAGGTTCCTGATGCAATTAAAAAAGCTGTTGATGATGCATTCAAAAACCTTGTAAAAGTTAACATTAAAGGGACAACAATCTCTCACGATGTTGAACATAAATATAAAGCATGTAGAATTGTTTTAAGACCGGCAAGTGAAGGTACAGGTGCTATTGCAGGGGGTGCTGCAAGACCAGTTATCGAACTTGCAGGTATTAAAGATATAATTGCAAAATCGATTGGTTCTAACAACCCTAATAACTTAGTTCGTTGTACAATCGAAGCGTTAACAAGAATTAAAGGTTAAGGAGCAGTAATGGGTTTACATAATCTTCAACCAGCACCGGGTTCTACTCATCCTAAAAAGAGAGTAGGTCGTGGTCAAGGTTCAGGTACAGGAAAGACTGCGGGTCGTGGTCAAAAGGGGCAAAAGTCTCGTTCAGGTTACTCAAGAAAGAGAAACTTCGAGGGTGGACAAATGCCACTTGCAAAGAGACTTCCAAAAATTGGATTTACATCTCGTGTGGTTAAACCATATGTAATTAATGTAGATAAAATTAAGGCAGTTGCAGAACTAGATGAAATTACACTAGAGAGTATTAAAGGTGTTCACAAGCTAGGTAAAAGTGTAACTAAAGTTAAACTTATTGGAAGCAGTGCAAAAGATTTAGCTGCTAAAATTAAGGACGACGCCGTTACAACAAGTAGGAAATAGTTATGAATAACAACACTCTTACTCAAAAGATTTTAATAACACTTGGTTTTCTTTTTGCGTATAGAGTATTAGCGTATATCCCAGTTCCTGGGGTAGACCTAGATATGATTAAACAATTTTTTGATCAAAACTCTAACAATGCATTAGGAATGGCTAATATGTTTAGTGGTAATGCACTTCGTCGTCTTAGTATCATCTCTTTAGGTATTATGCCTTATATTACAGCTTCTATTGTTATGGAACTTTTAGCAGCCACATTCCCAGCTCTTGGACAAATGAAAAAAGAGCGTGATGGTATGCAAAAATATATGCAAATAATCAGATACTTTACTATATTTATTACTGTTGTTCAAGCTATTGGTGTAGCAGTTGGTTTACAGCATATGGGTAATGGACATGGTGCAGTATTGATAGATATGACAAGCTTTATAATTATTGCAGTATTCTCTATGCTAACAGGTACTATGCTTTTAATGTGGTTTGGTGAACAAATTACACAAAGAGGTATTGGTAACGGTATTTCATTAATTATCTTTGGTGGTATTGTTTCTGGAATTCCAAGAGCTATTGGAAATACGATATCACAAGTAAATGCTGGAAGTATGGATTTTGCAGTAGTAATTGGTATAGCAATTATAATGTTTGTTACAATTCTAACAATTATCTATATTGAATTAGGTGAAAGAAGAATACCGATTAGTTATTCAAGAAAAACACTTATGCAAAACCAAAACAAAAGAATTATGAACTATATTCCAGTTAGATTAAATATATCAGGAGTTATTCCTCCAATTTTTGCAAGTGCAATTTTAATGTTTCCTTTAACATTTATAAAAACAGTAGATAGTCCTATTGCAAAAGCAATAAGTGATAATTTAACACCGGGTGGATTACTATATAATATATTAATGTTTATTTTAGTTATCTTTTTTGCATTTTTTTATGCATCAATTCAATTTAATGCAAAAGATATTGCGGACAATTTAAAAAGACAGGGTGGTTTTATACCAGGTGTTAGACCGGGAGAACATACTAAAGAGTTTTTAAATGATGTTGCAAGTAAATTAACTGTTTGGGGTGCTTTATATTTAGCTATTATCTCTACAGTGCCTTTTGCACTTATAAGTGGTTTAGGTGCATCATTCTACTTTGGTGGAACAGCGGTACTAATTGTTGTTCAAGTTGCTCTTGATACAATGAGAAAAATAGAGGCTCAAAGAACAATGGGTAACTATCAAACTCTTGGTAGTACAGGTCTATAAAATGGCTATACCTTTAAGAAAAAAAGCCGAAATAGATACTCTAAGACGAGCTGGTGCAGTAGTTGGTCAGACCTTAGAGTACTTAAGAGGCACTGTTAAAGCTGGTATGACTTTAAAAGAGATAGATGCATTAGGCGAAGAGTTTATACTCAAAGCCGGTGCAAAACCCTCTTTTAAAGGTTTGTACGGTTTCCCTGCAAGTGTATGTACTTCGGTAAACGAAGTTATTATTCATGGTGTTCCTACAGATTATAAAGTTCAAGATGGTGATATATTAGGTTTAGATATTGGTACTATTGTAGATGGTTATTATGGCGATGCTGCAATTACAATGCCAGTTGGCACAATAAGTGTAGAAGACGAAAAGCTTATAGCTTGTTCAAAAGATGCACTTTACACTGCAATAGAATCTATAAAAGCTGGTATGCGTTTTAAAGAACTTACTTATATTCTGCAAGAGGCAATAGTTGGTGCTGGTTATGTGCCACTTAGAGACTTTTGTGGACATGGCATTGGTAAAAAGCCTCATGATGAACCAAATATTCCTAACTATTTAGAGGGCAAAGTAAATCAAGGTCCTAAAATAAAAAACGGAATGGTTTTTTGTTTAGAGCCAATGGTATGCCAAAAAGAGGGAGACCCAGTTATTTTAGAAGATAAGTGGAGCGTTGTAAGTAGCGATGGCTTAAGAGGAGCCCACTACGAGCATCAAATAGCTGTTGTTGATAACAAAGCAGTAATTTTAACAAATCCGTAAGGAGTACATATGGCAAAAGATGATGTTATAGAGATAGACGGCAAAGTTGTAGAAGCATTACCAAATGCAACTTTCAGAGTAGAGTTAGAAAATGGGCATAATGTACTATGCCACATCGCAGGAAAAATGAGAATGCACTACATCAAAATTTTACCAGGCGATAAAGTAAAAGTAGAACTTACACCCTATTCACTTGATAAGGGTAGAATTACTTTTAGATATAAATAGTATTTTAGGCTTTTTTATAAGCCTAAAATACATAACTTATCAAAAACGCTGAACAAAAATTATAATTAAACTATATCAAATTTATAACTAATAAGTTCTTATTCCTTATCTTACAATTATAT
>WFYP01000238.1 GCA_015490055.1 Nitratifractor sp. | reverse complement strand
AGCTTAGGCATTAAATGGAATTATATTGATTTTTAAATAGAATTCCAAAGATATAAGTGTATGATATATTATGAGATAAGCTTACATTTTTTGAAAATTTATCTAAATATACCAATTTTAATAAGCGAAGTATTTCGGCAATTTGAGTTAGATTTTTTGTTCTACTCATAACGACACTGATTGTAAGCATTAAGTTTATTATAACTGAACAATGGCACTGGAGATGCGCTACATTGACATTAAGTTAAGAGTTTTTACTCCATAAAATTCATAAAGCAAAAAGCAAAAAGCTAGCCATTGCGTCATTCCCGTGGAAACGGGAATCTACGGTTTAAATTTTCAAAAAAGTTAAATTGCTATTTATAGACAGTTAAAATTGTAGATTCCCGTTTTCACGGGAATGACGGCGATGGTAAATTATCAATTTTATTTAATAATTAATGCCATTAAATGGCTATAGAATCCTTAACTTAATAGCAACAGAAGTGCCTTGTATTACAGATAGCTAAAAAGTAATATTAGCTACCTTTAAAAGTTATACATTATAAAATACAAGAGTATAGATAATGCATATAGTCACTAATAAATTTTATTTATTAGCCTCTTCCTCTTTTGCTATTTCTGCACGAACTTCATCCATATCCAGAGCTTTTACTTGCTCGATTACATCTTTTAACCCCTCTTTAGGTAGCATTCCAGGTTGCGAAAATACTATTACGCCCTCTCTAATTATCATTACAGTTGGTATTGATTGTATATTAAAATATCCCGCAATATCTTGTTGCTCTTCTGTGTTTACTTTACCAAATGCAATATCTGGATATTCGCCTGCTGTCTCTTCGTAAATTGGTGCAAATTGACGACAAGGTCCACACCAAGGTGCCCAAAAGTCGATTATTAAAATTGGGTTTTTCTCTGCTACATCATTAAAATTTTCAGCAGTTAATTCTACTATTGCCATTGTTTTCCTTTATTATTTTATGAGCTCTATTATGCCTATAATTTATTAATAAAATATAAATCTATCTATTTATCTTAGAAATAAAGTACTTCTCTTGAAAATTTGTTGCTTCTTGTATCTCTTTGTCGCTGATATTCTTTAACTTTTCAGGAACTACTATAAGTTTATCGTCATCATCATTTAAGCGGTGAATTATTGCAACACATCGACCCCTAAACGCTTTAAGAGGCTCATTAACCCCTAAAATATAGGCATCTAACTCTTCGCCATCACCAGATATTGTATTTGGAATAAATCCGTAATTTATTGGGTATATGTAGTCAAATTTTGGATGTTTAGAACCAAGTGGTCTATCGATTTTAACAGTAACTATTTTGTTTAAAAATTTTTTACTCTGCATAGTTGTTAGTAGGCGTGCAAGGCTTGATTACCTTGCATAAAAATTTTCTGATTTAATTCTTTTTATGTTCGTTTTTAGGTACAACATACATACTAATATATCGACCCTCTTGTACTGGTGGTTTCTCTAGTGTTGCTACATCTTCAAGAAGAGGCCATATATTGTTTAGAACCTCAACTCCTAGTTGTGGAGTTGCCATTTCACGACCTCTTAGGAATACACGCAATTTAACATGCTTGCCTTTATCTAAGAATTCTCTAGCGTGTTTAACTTTGTAATCTATATCGTTTTGAGCAATTTTGCAAGAGAATTTTACCTCTTTTACATCTATCTTCTTTTGGTTCTTACGAGCCTCTTTTTTCTTCTTCTCTTGTTGGTACTTATACTTGCCGTAATCCATAATTTTTGCAACTGGCGGTTTTGCATCTGGCGACATTAGCACTAAATCTGCACCTTCCTCTTCTGCTAGTTGCAGTGCTTCGGCTTTAGATAAAATACCTAATTGACCTTTTGTATCACTAATTACTCTTAACTCATTTGCTCTGATAGCCTCATTCATTATAACGCTATCTTTTTTACCTTTTCCTCTGCCTTGCTTGTTCAAAGTTCTCCCTCTTTTATTTCGTTTACTAATTGTAACATAAAATCTTTAGCTTTTATATTATATTGCTCTTTTTTTCGTCTATCTCTTATGGCAACTGTGTTATTTGCTACCTCTTCGTCGCCAATAATCACTACATATGGTACTCTCTGCTTCTCTGCTAAACGAATTCTTTTGTTTAAAGAGTCGTTTTTATCGTAAATTTCTGTATCTATCTCGTTTGCACTAAACTCTTTTGCTAACTCTTTAGCATACTCTATATGCGTCTCTGCAATAGGCACAAAAATTGCTTGAGTTGGAGCAATAAATGTTGGGAACTCACCTGCATAGTGTTCTGTTAAGATACCGATAAATCTCTCGAAGCTTCCTAAAATTGCACGGTGTACCATTACTGGTTGCTTCTTCTCATTATTTTCGTCTGTATATTCCATCTCGAAACGCTCTGGTAGGTTAAAATCTACCTGAATAGTTGCACACTGCCACTTTCTACCTATTGCATCTGTAATTTTTACATCGATTTTAGGGCCATAGAATGCTCCACCACCCTCGTCGATTCCGTAGCTTATTCCGTAGCTATTTAGTGCATCTTTTAGACCATCTGTTGCCATCTCCCAAACAGCATCGTCACCGATTGCTTTTTCTGGTTTAGTAGAGATTTCCATCTCGTACTTAAAGCCAAATTTGCTCATAATTTTTTCGATAAAATCGACAACCTCTAACACAACATCTTTAATCTGCTCTGGTGTACAGATAATGTGAGCATCATCTTGTGTAAACTCTCTAACTCTGAAAAGTCCGTGCAGTACTCCACTCTTTTCGTGGCGGTGAACAACACCATATTCGAAGAATTTAATAGGTAAATCACGGTAACTCTTTCCACTATGCTTATACATCAAAATATGCCCAATGCAGTTCATCGGCTTAAGCCCATACTCTTGCCCATCAATTTGAGTTAAATACATATTCTCGCCATAACACGCGTAGTGTCCGCTTGTCTGCCACATTTGTGATTTTAAAATCTCTGGTCCACGAACAGGCTCGTAACCTCTTGCTCTGTGGGCTCTCCATAAAATCTGTTCTAGGCGACCTCTAAGTCTAGCACCTTTCGGTAGCCAAAATGGAAGCCCTGCCCCTGCCTCTTCGCTAAACATAAACAAATCTAACTCGTTACCAATTTTTCTATGGTCACGCTTTTTAGCCTCTTCTAACATTTTCATATGAGCTTTTAAACTATCTTTATCAGCAAAAGCAATACCATAAATTCTTGTTAGCATCTCTGAATTCTCATCGCCACCAAGGTAAGCACCAGCTAATTTTGTAAGTTTTACATTAAATAAAAAGCCTGTACTTGGCACATGAGGACCACGGCATAAATCTTCGAAATCACCCTGCTTATAAATACTAACTTCTTCGCCAGGTATTTGCTTTATTAATCTCTGCTTTAAATCATCATTAGCAAACTTCTCTAGGGCTTCATCTTTACTAAGAGTATATTTTTCGATTTCATACTTCTTCTTAGCTAACTCTTTCATCTTTTTTTCGATTTTCTTTAAATCCTCTTCGCCAATTTTTGCATCTGTTCTAAAGTCGTAGTAAAAGCCCTCTTCTACAACTGGACCTACAAAAAATTGACTGTTAGGATAAAGCTCTTTAATAGCTTGTGCCATCAAGTGTGCTGCTGAGTGGCGAATTATCTCTAACGCCTCTTTAGAGTTGTCAAAAATAATTTCTTTATCTCCACTCTGTGCACTTTGAGTATCACAAATTTCGCCATCTTTAATATAGCCGATTACTTCACTCACAATATTTCCTTACAAATTATAAAATTTTAAGCTAATTATAGCCAAAGATAGTTAAGGGCAACTCTAAAAATAGACAATACCCTAAATCCTATACCTAAATCCCAAATCCTATATCCTAAAAGCTATATCCTAAAAGCTACTCTTGCATAAAATATTTAATTCTATCTTTTGTAGCCGGATGGCTAGACATCCAATCGAATTTATTACTATTATTATCATCTTTATGCTTTGCTCTATCAGACTCTTCCAATCTTATAAATAGTTTTGCCAATGGTTTAGATGATACTCCCATTCTTTTTAACTCTGACTTTGCATAATGGTCTGCTTGACTCTCAAATTTTCTACTATAGCTACTTGTTACCAAAACTGTTGGCAAAGTTGTTACTATAAACGATAAGTCGCCCGTTGCATAACCAATAACTGTAGAAGCCACTGCTCCTTTTATCATACCCTTTAAGCCGTGTTTATAAACCACATGCCCTTTTTCATGGGCAAGAACTCCTAAAACACCTCGAAGCTCTTTATCTTTATCGAGCATTACTAACTCATCTAAAAGAACTATATCACCACTAGGAAGTGCAAAAGCATTTGCTCCAATTATAGGAGATGAGCGAAAATGCAATTTATATCTACTATCTCCATTTGTAAGCTTTTTAAACATTGCTAAAATTTTTTCTCTCTTCGCCTTGCTAAGATTACTTTTGTGCAAATAGTGTTTATCTAACTGCTCCAAACCTTTATGACTTGCATAATCTAATGTATCTTTTGGCAAAATATTTGCTAAAAAATTAGCTGAATAATCAGCCCCTGCTGTAAGCATAAAGCCAATAAACAAAGCCACCAATACAACAGATGCAATAGCTAATTTCCAAGAACGCTCTAATTTATGAATTTTTGAGCGTTTAACTTTTAACTTATCTAAAATTTCATCTATTTTATCATTCTCTTCGCTTTTACAACGCTCTCCATTTGGAAAGTGTAAAACACGAGGAGTAGAGCCAAGTCTTGATGATATTTTAACACTATCTATAGGAACATCAATTCCATAAGATGCAATAACTACACGCCTGTTATCTGTAAACTCTATTACAACATCGTGCTCTTTAGAACTAACACCATCATACATTTTGGCTCTAATTTTCACTTCTGCTCCTATAGACCTATATCAATATCAAAAAAGTCCATCGCCTCTTCGCCTACAGCATTTGCACTTTCGTATCCTTGAGATATGATATTATCATAATTACTACCTTCAAAATATGTATTTTCTATTTTATATTTTAAATATCTAAGCTTAGTGAATGGATACAATAAACCAAGAGATAATACCAACATAAGCATATTTGTTGCACTAATTATTCCTAATTTTAAAGGGTGTATAGTACTTTTAAAAGCAGCAATTTCTAATGTTGTATGTTCCCTTGTAAAGTTAGATAAATAACCATCTGTAATTCCTTTATAAAGTCCTGTAAATACAATATAGAACATCATACTAAGACCCATTATAACATATTTAAAGAGTGGATGTTGAGTAATGCTTGCAGGTAGGTAATGCAACAATGAGCTTCCCATACCAACAACAGCAGCTACTGCAACAGAAAAGACTACTCCTACAATAAAAGTTAAAAAACTTATTTTTAAAAACATTTTTATAGCATCACCTCTTGTTGCAGTAAAGAAAAAATTTGCATTTCCATATGTTGAATTATTTATTACAACTGCTTTATATCTTCTATATATTCTAGGAGCAACTACAAAGAATAAAGCAATATAGCCAATAAATCCGGCTAATCCACCAAGTAAAGGATTAATTCTTGATAAAAGTACTATTGCAACTATTATTACTATAATTGCAAATATACCTAATCCAGCAATCATATAAAAACTTCTTGCTTTTGCATGAAATTTAAATGGAATATTTCTATAACTTGCACTCTTTAATTTAAAGTTAATTGCTTGTCGAATTAACCATGGCAGTATCAATAAAAAACCAATAACTATACCAATAGCCACTGCATCCATATTTAAATATTTAGCAAAAACTATAAATAAAGCATAGAAAAGTACAACTATAACTCTACCGATAAGGATTCTTTTAGGGTCAGCATTGTATTCAAAGTTCGAATTATTTAAATATGTGTTTCCATAAAGGTATCTATTGCTTCTAACTTTTGCCCAAGCAGAGTATATACCTAATGTTAAAATACTTAAAGCTACATTTACAATCCAAATTTTAAAATACTCTTTTGCATTTCCTCTAAATTCAAAAGGCTGAAAAGCACCTCTACTAATTTTTGGAACTGATGGTGGAGGAGTATTATCACTAGAATTACTATCTGAAATTAATCTTGACTCTTTAGATATATTCTCGATACTTTGTTGAGAATTTAAAGATTTTTCCTCTTTATATATAGACTCACTATTATCTTTACCATCTTGCGTATTTAATACAGAAGTTCCATTCTGTTCCGCAATTACTTTATTGATTTTTTGAAGTATATCTAAATTATTATCTTGATTATTAAGTTTAGTTTCTTCTAATTGAATTGGCTCGGGAGGAGAAGATAACTCTTTAATAATAGGTCTATTTTCTTGAGTATCTTTCTTTTTTTTTCTTCTAAATTTGTCAAAACCTCTCGCTTTAATTGGCTCTGGATTAGAAGCTTCTACTCTCTTAGAATTTGAACTATAACTATTTTTTTCTGGGTCTCTAAAATCTATGTACATAATATTTTACCTTGTAATTTATAAATTATTGTACAATTATACCCAAAAAATGGACTTAATACAAGATATAAAAATATAAACTTATTTCTTAATACTTTTTAGCCTCTTTTTTTTCCACTCTTTTTCAAATTTTTTTCGTTTCAATATAGAGAGTTTTTCTATAAATAGGTGCCCTTCCAAATGTTCACACTCGTGCTGAATTGCTATTGCTAAGAAATCATCATCTTCTATAATATGCTCTTTACCATATCTATCTTGATACTGTAACTTTACATAATTAGCTCTCTCTACATCTTCAAAAAATCCAGGAACCGACAAACACCCTTCCTGAAACTTTCTTTTTCCACTTTTATCTAAAAATATTGGATTGATAATCTCTAAAGTGTTCTCTTTTGGCTGAGCCCCATCTTGCTCTTCTATAGGAATATTAATTATTAAAACCCTTTGCGGTACAGCAACTTGTATAGCCGCCAACCCCACGCCATTTTTTGCAACCATAGTTTCGTACATATCATCTAGTAGTGTATGTAACTCTTCATTAAATTCAGTTACTGGCTGTGATTTTTGTTTTAAAATTTTGTCTGGATATATTACTATTTCTCTTACCATCTCTATATCCTATTTACTTTTTTCAATAACCTCGTCGATTAGACCATATTTAACAGCTTCTTGCGAACTCATAAAGTTATCTCTTTCAGTATCTTTTTCTATCTGCTTAGGAGTTTTCCCACAATTCTTAGCCATTATCTTATTTAACTGCTCTTTCATTCTAAGAATCTCTTCTGCTTGAATAGCAATATCTGTAGCTTGCCCCTGTGCACCACCTAAAGGTTGATGAATCATAATTCTAGCATTTGGTAGAGCATATCTTTTACCCTTAGCCCCACTACTTAGCAAAAATGCACCCATAGATGCTGCTTGCCCAATGCAGATTGTATGAACATCTGGCTTTATGTAATTCATAGTATCATAAATACTGTAACCACTTGTAATTACCCCACCTGGAGAGTTGATATAAAAATAGATATCTTTATCTGGGTCTTGTGCCTCTAAAAATAACAACTGTGCAACGATTGTAGAAGCTACGGCATCATTAATTTCACCACTTAGCATAATAATTCTATCTTTTAATAGTCTTGAATATATATCGTAACTTCTCTCGCCACGACCTGTCTGTTCTACTACATATGGAATATAACTCATTTTTAAATAGTCCTTAATTTTTTAAAGCTATTATAGCTAAAAAAATATAATTTTAAGTTGGTGTGAGGAGTGGGGTTGGGTGTGAGGTGGCAAGCAAATTGCCTGCCTTTATAATTAGTCTTCTAATTTAAGAAGTTTAGCAAATAGTTTATCTTCCATCATTCCCATTCTAACAACTGGAATTAGGTTGTTTGCTACATAGTACTCCATAAGTTTTTGTGGGTCTTGACCACTCATTAATGCTTCGTAGTAAAGAATTTGGTTAATTTCACCATCGCTTACTTCGATATCTTCTGCTTTTGCTAACTCATCTACTATAAATGTAGCTTTTACACTTTTTTCTGCATCTTCTCTTACGCTCTCTCTTAACTCATCTAACTTCTCTTTAGAGTTTTTAACCTCTTCTAACTCCTCTTTGCTAAGGGTTTGAGCTTTTTGGTTAGTTAAGTTATCTATCTCTTGCTCTACAATATTTCTTGGTAAGTCAAAGTCATATTTAGCAATTAAATTTTCTAAAATTTTTGGCTTAAGCTCATCTTCGTAAATTTTTCTAACTTTATTATCTACAATAATCTTTTTAGCATGCTCTTTTAACTCATCTAAAGTTGCATCATCTTTACCAAGTGCTTTTTTAGCTAATGCATCATCTATCTCTGGTGCAACTTCTGCTTTAATATCATGTAGTTTAATATCAAACTCTGTCTCTTTACCAGCTAAGTTTGCTGCTTGGTAATCTTCTGGGAAAGTAACTTTAATAGTTCTCTCTTCACCCTTTTTCATACCGATTAATTGCTCTTCAAAACCTTCGATAAACTGCTTAGAACCAATTTTAAGCTCGAAGTTCTCTGCACTTCCACCTTCGAATGGCTCGCCATCTAATTTACCTGTAAAGTCAAATACCGCAACATCACCCTCTGCAAGCTCTCTATCCTCTTCTATGCTTTTTGTTTTTGTAAATCTTGAAGCGATATTATCAATCTCTTCTTTAATTTCATCTTCGCTAGCTTCTGGCTTAGTAAACTCTGGAGCAACATCGCTATAATCGCCAAGCTCTATTTTTGGCTTAAGAGATACTACAATCTCCATATCTTTTTTATCGCCATTCTCTTCAAATTTTTCAAAAATTGGGTTACCAATTATATCTTTAGGGTCTATACCAGCATCTTTATAAGCAACTTCTACAGCCTCTCTAATCGCTTCGCCCTCTGCATCTTGCTCTAGCTTATCGCCATACATCTTTTTAACAACAGCTACAGGCACTTTACCTTTTCTGAAACCATCTACTTTAACACTTTTACTAGCCTCTTTCGCTAATCTATCTAATTTGCTAGCAATATCGCTATTCTCTAACGATGCACTAATTTTATAATTAGCCTCATCTAATTTTTCTACATTAACATTCACATTAAATCCTTAAATTTAAAAAATTTTGCAAAATTTTACCTAAAAGTAGCTAAATATATACCTTATAAACTGAAGTTACGCACTATATACATTATTT
>WFYP01000237.1 GCA_015490055.1 Nitratifractor sp. | reverse complement strand
ATATTTAACAAGTAAACAAGTTTATTTTATTTTTTTATAAGCTTTTTGTGTTATAATCCTCATCTCTTTTAAATGGCAGGGTAGCTCAGCTGGTTAGAGCGCTGGTCTCATAAGCCGGAGGTCGGGGATTCAAGTTCCCCCCTTGCTACCATTTCTTCTTAAACAATCCTAAAAATCGATAATTTAAATAAATTTCTAAAAAAATACTCTTTTTTCATATTTTTTAAGATTAATTAATATTAGATATGTTATTCTATGTTTAACATTAACAAATATGAAAAGGGGTTCAACATGAAAACTTTAGTAACAACTACCTCGATAGCTTTATTACTTTCTCTAAATCTTATGGCAGAGAATATAGATGGTACACTAGCGGTAGATTCACATAATAAATTAACAAGTGTTCAGCAAAGCACTGCTAATACAAACAATACGCTAAGTGCAGGTTTAGATGATGCAGGTGATAGTATGAAAACAACTGTTCCAGCAACCGCGACTCCTGTATCAACAAGCGATAGTGATGGTGTAGCAGGACCATTTGTAGGTATCGAGTTAAATGGTGTATTAGCTTCAGATTCAGAGGGAGTTAGTGCAAGTGGTGTGTCTTATGGTTTAAGATTTGGTGCTCAAAATTTAGATTGGAGAACAATGGCAATATTAGAAAGATTTTCTAATAGTGGTGAATCAAACTCTTACACTAGAGGTCTTTTGCAGTTAGATTATTTCTTTTTAGGTATGGATAATTTAATGATAGATACATATGGTATTCGTCCATATGCAGGTTTAAATGCGGGATTACTTTCATTTGATACACCAAATAGTGGAAGTAGCAATAGTTTAACTTATGGTGCGCAACTTGGTGCGACTATGAGTGTATCTCATAATGTAGATTTTGATTTAGGTTATAAATATAACTTATCTACTGATGATAATATTGGTCATACTTCTGGTATAAGTATGGGACTAAACTACAAATACTAAATAATTCCTCAGGCATCGCCTGAGTTCTATCCTCTTCTTATCATATTTTATATATAATTTTATTGTTTTTAGGTAGAAAGTAGAAGGTAGAAGGTAGAAGGTGTGGAAATATATGGTGTAAAAAATCAATTTCCTTTATCCTTTATCCTTTATCCTTTGCTCTTCATCTTTATTAATTTTTTAGGTAGAAGGTAGAAGGTAGAAGGTAGAAGGTTTGGAGATATACGGTTTCGTAAAAAATCAATTTCCTATCCTTCACCCTTCATCCTTCATCCTTCATCCTTCCTTAGGAACTACAAATGATAGATTTAAAATATATAGAAAAAAACTTTGACGAAGCTGCAGCAAAATTAGCAAAAAAGGGTGTTGATAGTGCACTTTTAGATGATTTAAAAGAGCTATTTGCCAAATTAAAAGAGGCAAAGGCAGAGTTCGAAAATGCAAGAGCTGAGCAGAAAGCTCTATCTAAAGAGTTTGGTGCATATAAAGCACAAGGTAAAGATATAGCTGAATTAAAAGCCAAGTTAGACGAGCTAAAAGAGAAGGCAACAGCACTTTCTAGTAAAGCTGATGAGCTAGAGAAAGAGTTAGAGAAAAAGGCTCTAAATATTCCAAACTTCCCAGACGATGTTGTACCAGAGGGTGATAGTGAAGATGATAATGTAGAGATAAAAAAGGTTTTAACTCCAAAAGAGTTTAGCTTTACACCAAAAGAGCATTGGGATTTAGCCGATAAAAATGGCTGGATAGACTTCGAGCGTGGTGTAAAATTGGCAAAAAGCCGTTTTGCAATTTTAAGAAAAGATGCTGCTAAAATAGAGAGAGCACTTATTAACTTTTTCTTAGATTTTAATACAAAAAATGGCTTTAACGAAGTATGCCCACCAGTTTTAAGTAACTCTAAAATGTTACAAGGAACGGGGCAACTACCAAAGTTCGAAGACGACTTGTTTAAAATAGAAGGCGAAGATTTGTATCTAATTCCAACAGCCGAAGTGCCATTAACAAATATGTTTAATGACGAAATTCTAGCAGAGAGTGAATTGCCACTATTAATGACAGCCTACACCCCTTGCTTTAGAAAAGAGGCAGGAAGTGCAGGGCGCGACACAAGAGGAATTATCCGCCAACACCAATTTGATAAAGTAGAGATGGTAGCAATTACAACACCAGAGCAGAGCGAAGAGGTGTTTGAAAAGATGGTACAAAATGCTTCAGATATTCTAACAGCTCTAGGACTCCCACACCGATTAGTAGAGTTATGCGGTGGCGATTTGGGCTTTAGTGCAGCTAGAACAATAGACTTAGAAGTATGGCTACCAGGGCAAAACAAATACCGTGAAATTAGCTCAGTAAGTAATACTCGAGATTTCCAAGCAAGACGAGCAAAAATACGCTACAAAGATGGCAAGAAAAATGTATTAGCAAACACACTAAACGGCTCAGCACTAGCGGTTGGAAGAACCCTAATAGCTATTATGGAAAACTATCAAAACGAAGATGGAAGTATAGATATTCCAGAAGTACTTAAGCCGTATATGGAGAGTAGAGTATAATTACTCTAGTACTCTATTGTAATACCCATCATTGTAATTAAGTTAAAATAATTGTATTGGAGCTTCCCTTCATTGCCATTAAGTTAAGAGTTTTAACTTCATAAAATGCACTAAGCTTAAAGCACAAAGCCAAAAGCTTGCCACCATGTCATTCCCGTGAAAACGGGAATCCACAGTTTAAACT
>WFYP01000236.1 GCA_015490055.1 Nitratifractor sp. | reverse complement strand
TCTTTTGGGCTTGGGTCGCGGTTTATTGCACAATCTCCGAAAATCAGCACATTGGTATCCATAGACATTAAAAAAATGCTTGAGACAAAAAAATCTTTTTTTGTTTTTAAAATTTGCAAAGCGGGGCGCACGGTATCTGCCGTTGTATGGCTTGCGCCGCAAACCAGCCCGTCTGCATATCCTTTATATACAAGCATAGTTGCAAAATATGTGCTGTTTGTAGCAATAATTTTTTTTGCCTCTTCTTTGCTAATGCCTTTTTCTTTTCGCAGTTGGTAAAAATCTTTTGCTAACTCTTCTTGCATTTTAGAGTAATATTCTTTTTCGATAAATTGGGCTTTGCTGAAATTTAAATCCAATTTTTTAGCCGCATTTAAATAAGTGCTTTTATCGCCAACAAATAAAATATCTGCGACATCTTGTTTTAAAATAAAATCTGCTGCTTTTAAAACCCTTTCGTCAAGTTCTGTCAGTGCGATTTTTCTTTTTTGCTTTTTGGCTCTTTGGAAAAGTTCATATCTAAAACGAAGCGGTGTTAAGGTATTAAATTCTGTCTCTTTAAAACTTTTAATAAAAAATCTTTTTGCACTCTCTTGCCCAAGAGAAAAAACCGGAAAATCGGCTTTGATTTTTTGCTGAAAATTTTGCATTAAAAGCGTTGCCAAATGCATATTATGCGATTCTATGATTTTATGGTGGATAATTTCAAGTATATTTATATCGCTGCTCTTTTCGAGTACTATAATCGGGGTGCTTAAATCTTTTGCTATAGCAAAGTTAATATCGTCTAAAAAAAAGTTAAACTCCTCTTCGAAAAAGCCCTCTATTAAAATAAAATCGAACTTGTCATATATTTTGCAGTAAGACTCTATAATTTTTTCAAAAAAGAGCTTTTCATTGTGGGCAAAAAGTTTTTCTGCCTCCTCTTTGGATTTAAATGAGTAAAAATACTCAATATCCAAATGATTCTTAGCATTTAAAATAGGATAGAAGAGGGCAATTTTTTTATACTCTTGGCGCAAAAGAGAGAGAAAAAAACTGTTTACCTTCTCTTGCTCGATATCTTTGTGGAAAGGGGCTAAATATACTGATTTTATCATTATTCGTAATCCCTTTTATAAAGTTCTAATAACTCGGTATCGATTTTGTATCTGTTTGATGCAATCGTCTCTATATCAAGCAGTGAAAATTTCGATTTATTATAAACAACCACTTTTTTACATTCACTGTTAGATAAAATAGCATCGAACCCCTCTTTTATAAACTCTCTTGCCATCAATCTGTCGTAAACGCTCGGATTTCCACCTCTTTGGATATGCCCAAGCACGGTTACGCGAGTCTCTAAAGCAATCTCTTTCTCAAGCCACTCTTTCATCTTTTGAGTTGCTTTTGTCCCCTCTGCAACCATACAAAGAACATATCTTCTGCCGTTTTCTATCTCTTTTAGTATCCGCTTTTTGCTTTTATTTAAATCGGCATCCATTTCTGGAATTATACAAAGCTCCGCTCCTGATGTAATAGCCGAAACCAAAGCCAAATAACCGCACTCTCTGCCCATCGTCTCTACTACAAAAGCCCTTTTAAAAGAGTTTGCTGTATCTCTGATACTATCGACTGCAATGCGTATCATATTCAAAGCGGTATCAACGCCCAAGCAATACTGCGTACCGTAAATATCATTATCTATGGTTGCCGGGATACCGATAAATTTTAAATTAAATTCACTGCAAAAGATATTCATAGCTCTAAAAGAGCCGTCGCCTCCTAATACAATCAGTTTATCGATATTAAGCTTTTTTAAATTCTCGTAAGCTTGTTTGCGGTATTTGTAATTGTAAAACCTTTTTGAGCGTGAAGAACCTATAATTGTGCCGCCTAAATGTATAATGCCTGAGACATCGCCAAAGTTTGCCTCTTTTATGCGGTTGTCAATTAAGCCCTCTAATCCGTCGTAAATAAAATAGGGTTTTAAACCGCGAAAAATTGCATTCTCTACAAAATATTTAATGGCGGGGTTCATCCCCGCGCAATCTCCGCCAGAGGAGAAGATAGCAATAGCCATAAAAACTCCTTACAGTTTACTTGCCATATAATCAGCCACTTCCAATAATCTTTGAGAGTAACCGTATTCATTATCATACCAAGTTAAAATTTTAACCATTCTGTTGCCCAAAACGCTGGTAGATTGCCCGTCGATAATCGAAGAGTGTCTATTGTTTATTATATCAGAAGAGACAATATCATCCATCGTAAATTCCAAAATGCCTTTTAATTCATTTTCAGAAGCCTCTTTAAGGGCAGTATTAACACTCTCTAAAGTAATATCTTTATTTAATGTTGCAACTATCTCTGTAATTGCACCATCAGGAACCGGCACTCTTAACGCCATAGCTTCCATTTTACCTTTTAGTGTTGGAATAACTTCTATAGTCGCAATAGCTGCACCGGTTGTTGTCGGAATAATATTTACCGCACACGCCCGT
Source organism: Nitratifractor sp. (assembly GCA_015490055.1). Classification (GTDB taxonomy): domain Bacteria; phylum Campylobacterota; class Campylobacteria; order Campylobacterales; family Sulfurovaceae; genus JAADEQ01. The sequence continues at coordinate 11,649 of WFYP01000236.1, read as the reverse complement.
CCGCGTCTTCTTTTTTTGGCTCTTTTATCTACAGGAACTTGCGAAGAGGTGTAAGCGTGGGTTGTTGTTATCATTGCATACTCAACGCCAAAACGCTCTTCTAACACTTTCATTACAGGTGCTAAAGAGTTGGTTGTGCAAGAAGCGTTAGAGACAATATGGTGCTTATTTGTATCATACTCTTTTTCGTTTACCCCTTTTACTATGGTTAAATCAACATTTTTCCCTGGTGCAGAAATCAGTACTTTTTTAGCCCCCGCCTCAATATGCTCTTTTGCCAAATTGCCATCTGTAAAATGCCCGGTGCACTCTAAAACAATATCGATTTCAAGCTCTTTCCATGGTAGTTCAAGAGGGTTGTGGCTACTTACAATAGTTATTTCGTGTCCATCTATTATAAGTTTGTTTTCTGCCGTTTGAATATCAAAATCTGCTCTGCCGTGCACAGAGTCATATTTTAAAAGATACGCCGCATCTTCTACGCTCGAAGTATTTGCAGCAACAATTTCACAATTTTGCGGTAAATTATTAATGTAGTGTCTTAAAACCTGATTTCCTATTCTTCCTAATCCGTTAATTGCAACTCTTTTTTTCATAATTTACTCCTTATTTACTAAATTTTTTTACTAATATTTTTTTGCCAAGTTCGACTCCAGGCTGATTGTATGGGTTAATATCCATCATATTCCCACACGCAGAAGTGAGCAACTCATAATAAGCTATAAGTTTTCCAATATTCTCCCCATCGATTTTGCTAATGGTTATCATATCAACAGGGATGTTTTGTGCTATAATACTCTCTTTTGTCGCTTCGCACTCTCCATCGATTAATTCATTAAAGGTATAGCCATTTATAAAGTCTGTTTTTTCAAGAAATTTTAACTCTATATTTGGAATTTTTAACCTCTTTTCAAAATTTTCCAGCTTTATAAAAGTTACCGTTTTATCGCGACACCCCTCTATAATTAATTGTAAAAAAGAGTGCTGGTCCACAGAGCCTATATGCCCAATAGGAGTTAAACCTACATGCTCGCCTTTTGTATCTATTTTTCCTAATGATTCGCCCCAAAGTTGCACATACCATTTAGTAAAATCTTCTAAACAGTTTGCATATGAAAAGAGAACATTCATCGGATAAACCTTTTTATGCGAAACATAAAATGCGGCTTTCTTTAAAATATTCTCTTTTTCTCCTGCAAAAAAACTATTTATCATATCCGATGCACCTTTTAATACAGAAGATATTTCAAACCCAGCAAGTGTTAAAGGCACAACACCGACTGCACTTAAAACAGAAAAACGCCCGCCGACATTTGATGGGATTGTATAAGATTTAATACCGTAATAGTTTGCAAATTTGTGTAAATTAGAATCGTAATCGGTAACGATAATTATCTTCTCTCTATCTTCTTTTTCGTAATTTAAATCAAATACTTCTATAATTTTTTTAAATATCGAAATTGTCTCTACAGTATTTCCAGATTTTGAAACAATTACAAAAACTGTTGTCTCTTTTTTTATTCTTGCGAACTTTTTACTTAAATCAATCTCATCGGGGTTTTCTAAAAATAGCATCTCTTTACAATTTGAACACTTCTCTTTAAAAATAGAGTGCAAAGCTTTTGTCCCGAGTGAAGAGCCACCAATTCCTACAACAACGACACACTCTATATTTTTTAAATATTCACTACTTGCTTGATACTCTTGGACCTCTTGTACTAGAGGCAAAGAATCTTTGCCCAAAGTATAATATCCAACACTTTTACTCTCTTTCTCTTGCCGCAACTTTTCAAAAGCTTTTTGCATTAATTTTTCTGCTTCATCTGTTACTTGCCAGTTAAAATCTTCTTCAAAATATAACATTACTCGCTCCTTAATTTTTAATTAAATAAATCACACTTAATGGAGGCAGTGTTACCTCGATTCTTTGTTTCTTTCCATGAGACTCCTTTGTTATTGTTTTATACTCTCTAAACTCTTTGCACTCTCCCCCAAACTCTTCTGAGTTAGAGTTGAAAAACTCTTTATAGATACCTCTTGCAGGCACTCCAACAGGGTAGCCTATGTGCTCTTTACCTGAAAAATTGCAAACGATAATAATAGCTTTTTGGTTTCTCGCTCCCTTTCTTATAAATGCGATAACATTTGCATTTGCATCATTCTCTTCAATCCACGAAAAACCTTCCGGTTCTACATCGTTCCGGTGAAGCGAAGGCACATCTTTGTAAAGCTTATTAAGGGTTTGCACACATTTTTGCACTCCTTTATGTGCCGGATAATCTAAAAGATGCCAATCTAAACTTTGCTTATAATTCCATTCAGCAAATTGTGCAAACTCTCCGCCCATAAAAAGCAGCTTTTTACCAGGATGTGCCATCATTAAAGCATATAAAGCCCGTAAATTGGTAAATTTCTTTTCGTAATCTCCGGGCATTTTATTAATTAGCGAGCCTTTCATATGCACAACTTCATCGTGGCTTAAAGGTAAAATGTAATTTTCAAAAAACATATAAACAAAGCTGAAAATTAAATTTTTATGGTGGTCTTTTCTAAAATAGGGGTCTAGTTTCATATATTTTAAAATGTCATGCATCCACCCCATATTCCATTTATAGCCAAAGCCAAGCCCGCTGTCTTTTACCATACCGGTAACTTGCGGAAAGTTTGTAGATTCTTCGGCAACCGTAAAAATATCTTTAAAAGTGCCGTAAACTGCCACATTCATATCTTGTAAAAATTTTACAGCCCCTTTATTTATATTGCTTCCATCTTCGTTAGGAATCCATTCTCCATCATCTCTAGCATAGTTTAAATAAAGCATCGAAGCCACGCCATCTACACGGATACCGTCTATATGGTATTTATCGAACCAATACATTGCCGAACTTATTAAAAAAGCCCTTACTTCATTTCTGTCGTAATTAAAAATAGAGCTTTTCCACTCCGGGTGATACCCTTGTCTTGGGTCTTTATGCTCATAAAGGCAAGTTCCGTCAAAATTGCTTAAACCATGCCCGTCGTTTACAAAATGCGAAGGAACCCAGTCTAAAATTACGCCAATTTCGTTTTGGTGCATAATATCGACAAACTCCATAAACTCTTGCGGTGTTCCATAACGCGAAGTAGGGGCAAAATAACCTGTAATTTGGTAACCCCAAGAGCCGTCAAATGGGTGCTCCATTACCGGCATAAGCTCAATATGGGTGTAATGCATCTCTTTAAGGTATTGAGCTAACTCTTTTGCTAATTCTATGTAAGTTAAATAGCGGTTATTCTCTTCTATCTTGCGTCTCCATGAGCCTAAATGCACTTCGTAAATCGAAATCGGCTTTTTATGGGAGTTAAACTTTTTTCTATTACGCATCCAACTTTTATCACTCCAAGTATAACCTTTTAAATCCCAAATAATCGAGGCAGATTTCGGTTTACGCTCTGCATAGACTGCAAAGGGGTCAGCTTTGTAGTGCTCAATATAATCATTATTAGAATAGATATAATATTTATATGAACTCCCTAAAGGTATATCTGTTATAAAGCCTTCCCATATACCGGAAGCATCTTCTCTCTTTTTTAGATAGTGCTTTGTTGGGTCGTAATGATTAAAATCTCCTACAACAGCAACATTTAAGGCATTTGGAGCCCAAACGGCAAAATAAACCCCATCAACACCCTCTCTTTGCATAGGGTGCGAACCGAAATGCTTATAAAGTTTTCGGTGGGTTCCCTCTTTAAAATAGTATATATCTTCATCGCTAAATAACGAAACATCATAATAGATTTTATGTTCCATAACAAGCTCCTTTATAAGCCTTTTTGTTTTAGTGCATACTCATACACTTTTTCATACTCTTTTGCCGAATCTATCCAGCTAAAGTGCTCTTGCATTGCTCTTTTTTGCATAGCGTTAAACTCTTTTTTATGGTTATAGAAAGTATCTACTGCCCAAAGCACTGTATTTAAAAGCGCCGGCGGTGTGGCATCGTAAAATTTAAAGCCGTTTCCTTTGCCTGTTTCTATATCGAAATTTTCTATCGTATCATCCAAACCGCCTGTTGCGCGCACAATCGGAAGCGTGCCATAACGCAGACTGTAAATTTGGTTCAGTCCGCAAGGTTCAAAAAGCGAAGGCATTAAAAACATATCAGCCCCAGCTTCGATTTTATGAGCTATTTCATTTGAATAACCAATGTATATGCCGAAATTTTCTCTGTAAAAGTTAAGGTGATTAAAAAAATCTTCTGCCCACTTTTCGCCTGTTCCAAGCATAACAATTTGAATATTATGATCCAAAAGCGAATTAATAACCGAAGCGATTAAGCTAATTCCTTTTTGCTCTACAAATCTTCCGACAAATCCAATTAATGCAATATCTTCATTTTGTGGCAAATTAAAAGTTTTTTGTAAATCTTTTTTGCATACCTTTTTACCTTGCATATCTTTAATAGAGTAATTTTTGGCAATATATCTATCATGCAATGGGTCCCATTCGCTGTAATCAACGCCATTTAAAATGCCAAAAAGTTTGTAACTATGGGCTTGAATATGCCACTGTAAGCCAAATCCATACTCTAGTGTCTGAATCTCTTGTGCATATTTATGCGAAACTGTTGTAATAGCATCTGCCATAGCAATACCACCCTTTAAAAGGTTGATATTTCCCATACTCTCAAATTCAAAAGGGGTATAATGCTCCCAACCTATTTCCATAAGTTTTATCAACTCTTTATCAAAAATACCTTGATGCTGTAAATTATGAATTGTTAAAACCGAAGAAGCATAAGCAAAATCATGCCTAAAACGGGTTTTTAACAAAGCGGGAATCGCAGCAGTATGCCAATCGTTGGCATGAAAAATATCAGGCACAAAATTGAGCATTTTAGCTAATTGGAAAACTGCTTTAGAAAAAAAGATAAACCTATCTCCATTATCATTATAACTCTCATATCCGTTATCATATAGCCCATCTCTGCCAAAATAGTTTTCATGGTCGATAAAATAAATCTCTACATCACTGTTTGGTAATTTGCTTCTGTAAACCCCTGCCCAAAGTTCGCCCATACAACCCATTGGCACACCTAAAGGAGCGGGCAGTTTTTCTAAATTGTCAGGATTAATCAAATAGTATCGTGGCATCACTACTTTTACATTGTGTCCCAACTCATGCAAAGCTTTAGGAAGTGCCGAAGCCACATCAGCCAAACCGCCTGTTTTTGCAAATGGTGTAACTTCTGACGCTGCAAAAAGTATATTTAATTTTCTGTTACTCATTTTTATCCTCCATTAATAGATAAGCCCCTTTTAAAGATGCATCTTCAAGATGGCTTTTTACAATTTTTAAATTTTCAGTGATTAAAGGCATTGCATAATTTGCTATCTCTTTTTGAATTAAATTAACAAGCTGTGGATTGCTTTGAATAATACCTCCACCCAAAACCAAAATTTTTGGATTAAAAAGCGTTACCACAACTCCGCAAGCATAAAGCAAAGCTTTTTGAAACTCTTTAGAAACTTTTATTGCATTTTTATCACTGCTTTTTTGCAACTCTTCTAATGTTAAAAAGTTTTGGAATTTATAATACTCTTCCCAAAGTTTTAATCCGCTTCCGGAAGCAAAAATTTCTAAACAGTTATTTTTACCGCACGAACAGTTAAACGGAGACTCCTTGTAAGGTATATGCCCTAGCTCCGTAGCAATTCCATCGCTTCCTTTTATAAGTATTCCTGAACTCACAACTCCCAGTCCCAAACCGGTTCCAACAGCAATATTTACAATATCTTTTGCTTTAAAATAGTCGGCTTCTGCCAAAACAGAACAGTTTAAATCATTCTCTATATAGAGTTTTACTCCATATTTTTGCTCTATATACTCTTTTATATTGTGTCTGTCTATTTTAATGTGTGGAGAAGAGAGTATTTTGCCTTTGTTTACTTGCCCAGCGTAAGAGATAGCAATAGTTTTAATTTTCTCTTGCTCTAAAATTTTTTCTAAAAATTCGCAAAGTCCGATTTGGGCACTTTTTAATTTTGCTTTTTTTATAACTTTGTTTCTATCATGTATTTCATAGCGAAGATATGTTCCGCCTATATCTATAAGGAGTATCATCTCTCATCTCCTCGCAAAAATTGTGCACACTCTTCTGGCATAATTGGATTTATCGCCATATTTGTAGTTACTTCAAAGCCTGCCAAGGTGAAAATACGAGGTATTATTCGTATATAAAAGCGGTAATTTGCTTTTAAATTCTGCATATAAGCTTCGTCTTCAAAATTATTGTTTATCGGTGCAAATTCAAAACTTATATTAAAATCAAAATCTCCAAGTTCACGGTAAAGTGCTTTAAAAGTTTCAGAGATAAGCAGAGATAAATCTCTTAAATCTTCATTAGTGCACTCATTTAAATCAAACAAGTTTTTAAGAGGTGCAATCATTACTTCAAAAGCAAAAGCACTTGCATAAGGGCAAAATGCTATAAAATTACCTTGCTCATTTATAACCCGCTCTTTTGCTATTTTTTCGTTATAAATTATATCTTCAAGAATACCATGTCCAAATTTTTGGTAATATTCACTGTTTCTTTGCAAAAAATCTATTTTGCTTTTTGGCACAATAGGCAGAGCGATAATTTGCGTATGCGGATGTTCTTGACTCGCACCTGCTCTTTTACCACTATTTTTAAAAGCGATAAAATGTTTCATTTGTCTATCTTTTGTTAAATCAGCTTTTCTAAAAGCAATAGTTTTTAGCCAATTTTTTATATCTTCTATTTTTAAATCGGCAAGCGTGCAGTTGTGGCATGGAGTGTCTATAATAATTTCGTGTGCTCCATAACCATTGATAGATTCAAAAAAGCCTTCTCTTTGAATCTTAAATTCTGTCTCTATCTGAACTGCTTTATAAAGGTTAGGAATAACCCGGATTTGCCAAGAGCTTTTATCGGCAGTATTTTTATAAATTGCAAAAATTTCTTGCCCTGTTAAAGCTTCGTTTCCTTTGCAAAATGGACATTTGGCAATGTTTTCTATCTTCTCTCTCTTTTTAAGCAAGCTTACATTTGGGCGATGTAAACGCTCTGGAGCAATGATAACATACTCATTATGCAAAAAGTCATATCGTATTTTAGACATCTTTTACTTCCAATTCAAATCTGATTTTTAAACTTTTTTCAAACTCTCTTGTAAAAAGAAAGCTAACCCCTTGTGTAATTGCTTCGTAATCTTTTTCAGATTCTGAGATTGTAATAATTGGCACTGCAAAAACTTGCCATTTCTCATCACTGCTTATTATTAATTCTTTTTGTGTAAAATCGTCATAAATTTTTACACTTTTGCATTCAGTAAATAGTAATCCATCATTTAAAAATTTACCGTTTATTGTAATTTTATTGCTATGGGCAAAGTGAAAATTAAACTCTTGAGCAAAGAAAGCCACTTTGCTATATTCGCTTTCTAATTTGCTCTTAAGCACAATTTTACTCTTTTTAAAGTGATACTTCTTCTTTAAAATGGCATTTGAATTTCCAATTTTCCCTTCTCTTGTAAAATTTTTACCGTCATATTCAAAAGGCTCATTTACAAAATCACCGATTTCTTTATATGTTAAATTTTTAAAATTCTCTAAAGTAAACTCTCTATCGCTTATGTGCTCAATAAAACTATTTTTTGCATACCAATCGTAAATGAGCATCTCTTTAAAATCACTTTTTACATCTCTTTGCAAATTATGTATAGTTACTACTTTTGCAGAAGCAACATTTTGCATTTTAGGGTGAAGTATTTTATTATGGTACAACTCTTTGCGTCGCATAATAGTGTTTTGCCAATTAAAAAACTTCTCTAATGAGCCAAACTCCACCATTTGTGCTCCGATTTTTGAAATTACTATACTTAAATTATCAGTTAAAACTTTTAACTCTTTAAAGCCGTCTTTATTAATATCGATTAACTCTTCGCCTTTTTTCTGAAGAGATTTCTCAATTTTTAAAAGATATTTATAAGCATTATCTCGCAAATTAGGGAGGTAAAAACCGCCAAAAACACCGTGCCAATAGGTATCGTTTGTTTGCAATCTGTATAGAGAATCTAAAGCTTCTTGACTAAGCCCTTTTTGTTTACTACTTAAGTAGAGCATTCGTTTGTGCAAATAGTTGCTTTCACTATATTTAATAAAAAAGTTATTCCAAATTCCGCCTTTAATAAGGGCAATTCCCTCATTTTCATAAAATTCCTCTCCGACTTTTTTTATTAAATCTTCCATCTCTTCAGCCAGCTCTGTTTTTAAACTCCATTTCCCCATTTCGCTATAAGAGCAATCATTTAAATACGCCAATCCCAAAGCTCTATTCTTATTGATATATTCATTGTAATGCATGGTTTTTATTGCACTGTTTTTTAAAACATTTTCTATAAAATTTTCTAACCACTTTTGTCCATAAACCCACTCATTTGTTTTTGGCCATAATCCGAATTTCTCTGCATCATCAAAAAAGATTGCTGCCGAAGGCTCTGTAGAAGCATATTGCAAAATAGAATCAATAGACTCTTGAGGTTTAGAAAATGGAAGAGCATAACGCAATTTTTTAGAAATTGGGAAAAGCTTTATCTCACTGTTTCCATCGTTAGTAATATAGTAGCCGTTCATCTTCTCTTTAGGGTATCCATTGCTTAAAAAGTGGTAATCATCTACCATTACATACTCTATATTGCATCTCTTTAAATCTCTAATTATTGTATTATCCCATACTCTCTCTGTAAGCCACAACCCTTTTGGCTTTTGTTGCATATATTTTTGGATATACAGATTTAACTTTTGAATTTGAGCTACTCTGTCTTTTGAGGGGATAGAGCATAAAACAGGTTCGTAATATCCTCCGCTTAACCACTCGATAGCTCCTTTTTTACTCAAATATTGCATTATTTCAAAAAGTTTTGGATACTCCAGTCGTATCTTTTCGAGTAGCCAGCCACTGCAATGGAGCGAAAATTTAAAATTAGGAGTTTGCATAACTGTTTTGAAAAAAGGTTCATAACACTCAGTTACCGCTTTTGCAACAGTTTCGTCAAAATTATCTACGGGTTGATGCATATGAATACCAAAAAGCAGAGATACTTTTTTCATTTTAAAACTCCTATATATACCAATTACGGCTGTAATCGGCATTTAATTTTATTTCTAACTCTCCGAAACTCGGAAGCACTTGAATAATTTTATCCTTATCTATCAATTCAAAACGGATAAAAATATTTGCTTCATTTAAAGTTGCTTTTGAGAGGCTCAATTCTAAAATAGAGTTGCAGTAAATTGCAATATCTATTCCCTCTTTTTGAACTTTTCCCTCATTTAAAGTAAGAGTAAATTTTTTATTTTCAGGCTCGATAATAACTTTTAGCATTCCATTTTTGCATAATTTGCTAAAATCGCCTTCAAATGAGAAATATAGTTTCTCTCTATCCTCACCATAAAGGATTTTATTTACAGGCAAATTGCTTCGGCTCATTGTAGAAAAGAGTTTGCTCTCATCTACACTTCCAGCATCGAGCCACTCAAAAAATGAATCTTTTTTTCCATCTATAAGCGGAGAGATAAAAGATTTTGGTTTAATCCAAAAGTCTGCATAACTTCTATTCTCTATTATTGGCAAGAATAGGTCTGATGGAGCAGGTTTTTGCATTAAATTAAAAATATCTATAAGGTGGCTTCTAAAAAGCTTGTCGAATTCTTGGGCATATTCGGTATAATGGTCGCTTCCAAACCACCAATACCAATCGGAAGATTCAGCTTTTAAGAAAATATCTTCTATACTCTTTTTTACCTTATCGCTTAATTCATCTTTATATTGCAAGTAAAATCTTTTTGTAAGAAACAAAAGTTCCCATGCTTTGGTTTTTTGCTTCTCGCCAACCCAGGTATCGAATGTGCCATTTATCCAAGAGCCAGGTGCTAAATAATCCAAGTTTTCACTCTTTATATTTGCAATATCATCAATTCTTAGAGCTTCGCACCAAGAGAGCTTTTCTAATTTGCCATAAAGAGTATCTAAAAAATCAAAACTGTTATTTGGGTAAAACTCCCAAGCATTCTCGCCATCTAAAATAACTGACACAACGCTTTGATTGTTGCTTCTTTCTATATTTTCTAACTGTTTTATAAAGTGGTTAGATGCATCTTCAGCACTCTTATATCTATACTCAAAGCCGATTAAATCGCTTAAATAGTGGTCTCTAAAGAGAATATTCACACCGTTGTAATTGTAAATATTATATATCAGACTCTTTTGGCTCTTTTGCAAAGATTTATAAAGAATCGCTTCATCGGTTGCTATAAATTCTATGCCGCTTTTTTTAAAAAGCTCTGCACTTTTTACATCAACAGCCCCTTCTGCTGGCCAAAAGCCTTTTGCTTCAAATCCAAAAAGATTATAAAAACTCTTTTTTGCTCTATTGATATGCTCTTTTGCATCATCTTGCAAAGAGATATAATTTTCAGGAATATTTGTAGATGGATTAGCCCTTTTTGCATTTTGCATATCGATTAAAAGCGGCAAAATAGGGTGATAATACGGAGTAGTCCAAATGCTTATTTGCCCTTTTAAATAAAGCTCTTTATAAAAATAAAAAATAGTTGCAATAAATGAACTTAAAGTTTGCAACAGTAACTTTTTATCTTCTTGTGTATATGCTCTATCTTTTTGAATAAGCTGTTTAACAACAGGGTTTTGTTTGCGTAAATAATTGCCACACCATGAAAGAATAAAAAGTATCTCTAAATCTATCAATTCACTATTTGAAAATTGCTCTTTTACATAAAGCTCTTTATATCTCTTAAATGCTTTAACCATTGTTTTAAATTGAGAAGTTTTACAAATTTTAATAAGCCAAATCTTCTCTTTCTCACTAAGCTCTTCTGGATTTTTTATCCATAAAGCAATAAATTTATCCCGCTTTTGCGGATTTTCATAATATAATTGCAACTGCTCCATAAGTGTAGGTGTAATATTAAAGGTGGCTTTTGCATTTTGATGCAAAGATAAAATCCACGGCATATCATAATAATCTTTAATAGCATGCAGAAATACCCACGGCATTTGCATAATACCCTCTTTATCCCGATAATCGGGTTGATGCATATGCCAAATAAAACTCAGTTTCACTTAAATCTCCTTTTCAAGAAGCAAAGCTCCTTGAAAATTCCTCTCACTAAAGCTTCGCCTTTGGCGAGAGAAACTTTCATTGTTTTGTTTTTATTCTCTTTTTTGGAATATGAAAGTTTCATATTATTCCCTCTTCCAATTTTCCATTTTTTCGATATATTTATTGTAGATTCTCTCTCCGCTAACACTATCTTTTGCCTGAATATAAAGATTTAGCGATTCGCTGTATTGATGCGGTAGCATTAAAATCCAGTCTGTTTCGTTTTCCCAAATTTTTACGCCAACCCTTGTTGATGATTTTTTATCTTTTGCTTCTTGTAAAAATTTACGCATCATTTTGCCTTTTAATTTTTGAGGACAAGGAATATGAAAATGACGGTAATAAAATGCTTTAAAACTCTCAATAAGTGTCGATAGATTAACCCTATGAATACTTAAAAGTTCCATAATTTTAAAACTAGCATAAATAGCATCTCGTGTATACTGTCTCTTATACACATCT
>WFYP01000235.1 GCA_015490055.1 Nitratifractor sp. | reverse complement strand
GAGTAAACTAGCAGTGGAGCAAGAACAAATACTAGAAATAAAAAACTAGCTAATGCTTCCAAATTAAGTTGAGTAAATGTATTCAAATACTTAATAGATAATATTATTGATATAGTTGTAACTATAAAAAGTAGTATAGAATTAATGATTAATTCTCTTTTAATTTTAAACTAACCACTAACCCAGTTAATAGAATTGCAATACTTAAAATATAAACCAAACTATAAGAATTAAAAACTTTTAGCAATAATCCCCCAACTATTGGAAAGAATAATCCAAAAGAGCTTAGGTTAGTTTGTAAGGCGGTGTATATAGGTCGCTTATCTTCTGGGGCTATCTCAATAACTAGGTTCATACCTGCTATATTAAAGCCATCTATTGCTACACCAAATAGTAGAAATATTGCTAAGTAACTATAAATATTACTGGCGAATAGGGCTACTATGTAAGCTAAAATTATTATTATAAATGCAATAGTTAGCATTTTTTCGTAATCACTTATTCTTCGCCATAATAGGGAGCTTCCTATTATACTACCTACCATCTGCACTGAGATAAATCCGCCTAACATCCAGCCTGTTAGTTCAAATGAATTATTTGCTTTTAAAATTACAAATGGCATAGCTAAAAGGTAGCCAAAGCTTAGGAAAATTGCTAAGATTTGTCGCTTTAGGCGTTTGTCTTTTTTTAGCAGTATATTCGAGTTTTTTATAAACTCTTTAAAGCTCTTCTCTTTTGTCGATACATTCTCTTTTGCGGGCTCTTCTATTGTGCCAAATATTGTAAAACCTATTGCCATAATTATACTACTTACCATAAAAAGGTATGCGTAATTTATGGGTGCTTGATAGTTACTTAAAACATATCCTGTAATACCACCACTTATTATAGAAGCGATTGAACCTGCAACTCTTCTATTTGCCATAGTTTTACCACGGTAGGCTTTGCTAAATAATTTTGCTTGTAACTCTTTAAAGTATATTGCTCCAAAACCAGCACTAAAAGAGAAGAAAAATAGCCCTATACCAATTAGAATAAGAGTAAGCTCTTTGTTTTTATCGCCTACAAAATATATTGATAAACCTATACTAAACCAACTCAAAAAGCGGAAAAAAAATACTTTGCGAAGGTATGGTATAACCTTTTTATAGCTTTGTGCATGAAAAGCTGCGTACATTTGTATAACAATAGCCCCACCTCGAAGAAGAGAGGCGTAAAGCCCCACTATAATGGTACTTTCGCTAAAGTGGTGCACCATTAATGGCATAATTGTAGATGGTTCTGCTATTGTAATTGCAAGGCTTAAAAAGAAAGCGTGTGCAATATTTTTATAATTGTTTATTGGGTTGTCTATTTTAAACATGGTATCCTTACGGAAGCTAAGAGCCAAGGGCTTAGAGCCCAGAGCTAACAAAGTAGCTTCGCTTTATTTTTAAGTGGCACAGCCACAAATATTTAGAAACGACAAAGTCGCATTTATAAGTTTTTTTAATTAGTGCGTTTTTTATTTTCTTTATGCACAGACTTTACCCATAACCAATTTACAAGTAGATATATTAAAAAAGTTACAATAGTTGAATAGAATGCAGTTCCTACATATAAAGGTACTATAATATCATCCCAATGAGTTTTAAACCAATGCATTGTAAGTTCTATATTCTCTATTCCTGTTTTCCCTAAAATAAAATTGCCTGTTTTATATTCTAAATACCATAAAGGTGGGTAAGTAACTGGATTAGAAAGCCAAACTGTTGCTAAACCTATAATTACATTAAATCGCATAATTGGAGTTGTAATAATTACACCAAGCATTTGAAAAGGCATAGGTATAAAACCCCAAAATAGCCCAACTAGCAAGCCTCTTGTTACTGCTCTTCTATTTATTGCAAAGTAGGCTTTTGGCAGATTATATTTATCTAAAAATTCATTAAATTTTGGGTTGTTTGTACTTATTTTTTTAAAAAATTGTCTTATCATATTTTTTGCTACCTAGAATAATTTTGGCTATTTTACTTTAAAAGCGATATAATAGTACTTATTTAGAGGGATTAATTATGATAAATAAGTTGCAAAATAATAAATTTAGTTTAGTTCTATCTGGCGGAGGTGCGTTAGGTATCGCCCATTTAGGTGTTATAGAGGATTTACAAAAAAATAGTTTAACTCCTAATGAAATTGTTGGTACAAGTATGGGTGGAATAATTGGTGCTTGCGTAGCTATTGGTTTAAGTGCAAAGCAGATTTTAAATATTTTAGAAGAGTTTGCAAATGTAACTAAGTGGATTAAGTTCTCTTTTTCTGGTAATTCAATAGTAGATAGCTCTAAAATAGAGAAAATATTTATAGAGATATTTGGCAATAAAAGTTTTAAAGATGTGGATATTCCACTTAAAATTATAGCTACAAATATTGCAAATGGGCAAAAAAGAGTGTTTAGTAAAGATGATAATATTTTAATAAAAGATGCACTCTTAGCGACTATGGCAATTCCTGGAATTTTTAGTGAAAAAGAGATAGATGGTGTGGTTTATGCCGATGGCTTTTTATGCGAAAACTTAGGACTAAACGAAGCTAGTTTCGATACTATCTTAGCTGTAGATGTTTTAGGTTTCAACTCTTTTGAAAAGGGGCTTCCAGATAACTTTTTTAAGACATCAAATGTACTAGAGATGTTTGAAAAGTCGATGAGGTTACTAATATACAACCAAACTAATTTAATTAAAAAAAGCATATCTAAAAAGCTATTT
>WFYP01000234.1 GCA_015490055.1 Nitratifractor sp. | reverse complement strand
ATATAATGGAGATATTGTAGCATAAAAATTTTATAAAAAGATAATTGATACCATTATATGGGTATAAAATGATATCAATTTTTAATTATTTTTTTGTAGTTTTTAGACGAAGCCGTACATAATCGATAACCCAGCCATCTTTTTGGGTATAGATATGCTCTTTTAAATAGGCAATACACTCATCTTTAAAAAGCTCGAATTGCTCTTTGCTTAAATGAGTGGTAACACCATTAGCAAAAATCTCTAGCCATTTGCCTACATCTTCCATAGGTGTAGGGCGTGGGATTAGTTCGATATACTCTACCCTAAAGCCAAAACTCTCTAATTTAGCTTTATATTCAGCAGGGCTGGGGAAGTACCAAGGGTTTACAAACTCTCCAAACTCTGGATGTTTTTGAAAGGCTAGCTCCATCGCTTTAACTAAATGGTGTGCATTACCTTCGCCTCCAAATTCCGCTACAAATCTGCCACCGCTCTTTAAAGCTTTGGCGATATTTTTTAAGGCTATGTCGCTTTGCTTAACCCAGTGCAACATTGCGTTTGAGAAAATAGCATCAAATTCATCGCTAAAAGGTAAATCGGTTACAGTAGCAACCATAGCTTCTATACCACTCTCTTTAGCTTTTTGCACCATCTCTTTACTTAAATCAACACCTAAGACTTTAGCTCCTCTTCGCTCTATCTCTAAAGCTAAAGTGCCATCACCACAGCCTAAATCTAAAACTCTCTCTCCTCTCTTTGGGTCTAATAAGTCCACTACTGGTAAGGCTAATTCTGATACAAATGAGGTATGTTTTTTATACTCATCTGGATTCCAACTATTTATCTCTTGCATAGTTATTTCCTTATAAAATTATAAATAATAGGGATAGTAATATCCACCATGAATTAAGGGCAGGTCATCCAATCAAGGAATCTATAAAATATGTAAAATCGCCTAAATTATAGGCTTAGAAAGAAGTTAGAGAGAAGAAGAGCAGAGAATCTTTGAGTGATTTTTGTAGTATTTGAAAATGTTTTCATCTTACTCTCCTTGTTTTTATTGAATTATACTTTTTTAACCTTAAGGGCACCTCTAATAATAGGTGATACGCACAATGGACAATGCAAATGTAAGATTGTGCAAGAGATTTATGAGTCCTAGCCAAAGCTAAGATGATTTAAATATCTTGTGCAAGATTGCGTTTGCATTGTCCACCCGAAGGGCATCTCTAGCTTTCCTCTATGCGTCGTTACTCTTTCTTGAATTAGCCCAGCTAGTACTGCAAAAGAGTGCCTAGCCTAGAGAAAAGCTAGAGATGTTGTGGGTACCACCTATTTTTAGAGGTGCCCTTAATACTAGTATCGTAAACCATTTCATAATAGTGGTTATTGTTGTATTCAAATTCGCTTAAAACTTTTAAGCCTAATTTACTGTGTGCTTTAAAAGAGCGTGGGTTTATTTTGTTTACAAAGGTTATTAATATTGGGTATCTTTTTGCCATATGCTCTCTTGCAAAATCGAAAATATTATATAAAACCTCGCTTCCTCTATAGCGTTTATCTATCGCTATTGGTCCATACTGATAGCTGTTGTTTTTAGTAATAGCAATACCATTAAAACTTTTGCCTTCTAAATTTTGCACCATAAATGCAAACATTGCCCATTTACTCCAAAACTCCCACGAGGCACTCATAACATACGCTACTACTTCATCGCCATCTTTGGCTATAAATAAACCGTGCTCTTTCTCTATTAAATCCGTAAGCTCCTCTTTGCTAAATGGGGTAGTAACGAAACCATCTTTTTTGTCATTTGGGTCGATTGTATCGACTTGATACTTTGCGTGCAACTTTAGCGTTGCCTCTATATCACTAAGTTCTGCCACTTTATACTCTAACATCTGTTCTCCTTCATTAGTTTAATAGTTTGCATATCCTCCTTGGTGCCTCTTTTTTCTAAATGCTCTATTATCATATTAAAACGCTCCTTGCTTAACATTTGCCCAAACTTTAACTTCAAATTGGCATTAGTAGGCGTTAGTTTAAAAACATTTGTTCCTGCTATTGCCTTGCTATAAACAGGGTCGTTTAAATCTTTGTAACCACCTTCGCTTTGTAGCTTACACATTAGTGCATTAAGAGCGTCTATTTTCTCTTGTATATCTTGAACAATCTCTATTTTGCCATCAATTATAGCAGATTTAAAAAACTGCGTAGCAGGACAAGCTAAACCATCTTTACTGCTCATATAAGATGCGATTATGCTATAAGCCTTAACCGCACTAAAACTAGCATTTGCATTTGCTTTTATAACATCTACCTTACGCCCCTTTTTAGAGCCATGAAAGTATAAACACCCATTTAGCGTAACAAAATTAATTGGTAAAGAGTAGGGCAGGTTGTTTTGGCAAAGAGCTAATGTGCCATACTCAAGGGTCTCTAAAAACGCTAAAATCTCTTCTTGCATTTCAATTCCTTTAAAACTTTTACGCTATTATAGTGACTATCTGTATATAAGTAAATATACAATTTTTATAAATAAAAGGAGTACAGTTTTGTATATATTAGATAGTAACTCTAAAGTCCCACTGCATAAGCAGTTGTATGAGCAATTAAAAGAGGATATAACCAATAATTTAAAAGTTGGCGATAAATTGTCATCTATTCGTAAACTAGCATCTACTTATAATATTAGTAAAACAACGGTGCAAAATGCCTACTCGCAGCTATATGCAGAGGGGTATATCGATAGCCAAGAGAAGAGTGGTTACTATGTTTGCGAAGTGCTTTTTGATGTAAATGTAAAGCAAAATGTAAAAGAAAATGACAAAGAGAGTAAAGAGCTTTACAAGTACGACTTTTTCCCAGCACAGCTTAATTCAAGTGATTTTCCATTAAAAGTTTGGAAGCGGCTCTTTAACAAAGTTGTAAATCAAGATGTAAACTTTGGTGCCTACCCAGATGCAAAAGGAGAGCTAGCTTTAAGAGAGCAGATAGCTCTATATTTGCAAAGTTCGCGTGGGGTAAATGCTAAAGCTAGTAATATAATTATAACCCATGGATTTGCCGATAGTATGGAGTTAATTGCTAAACTTTTAAAAGAGAAATATAGCAACTTTGCAATAGAATCGCCAGGGTATCATTTGGCAAGAAGAGTCTTTGTAAATTATAACTATAAAGTTACTCAAATAGCTGTAAACCAAGATGGTTTAGATATTGACAAATTGTCAATTAGTAGTGCCAAAATAGTCTATATAACACCCAGCCACCAATACCCAACTGGAGTTGTTATGCCAGTATATAAAAGAGTAAAACTGCTTGAATTAATGAACCAAAGAAAAGGCGTAATTATAGAAGATGACTACGATAGCGAACTAGCATACTATAACCGCCCAATACCAAGTTTGCAAGGGCTTGATAGCAGTGATAGGGTAATCTATTTAGGCACATTTGCTAAAGCTCTTAGCCCAGCAATTAGAGTAGGTTATATGGTTGTGCCAAATTGGTTTTTGGATGAGTTTGCAAAGAGCTACGATGCACACTTTGCAAGAGTAAGTGTTGCAACACAATTAACTCTTGCAAAATTTATAAAAGATGGACACTTTGAGAGACAGATACGAAAAATTAGAACTATCAATAAAAAGAAGCATAATACAATGTTAAAAGCGATAAGTAGGTACTGTAAAGACTATGAAGTAGTAGCCCAAGGTGCCGGTTTAGCAATCCTTATTAGTCCAACAAAAGCTTTTGATTACGAAAAACTGCAAGAGTTAGCCAAGAGAAAGTATTTAAAGATATATTTAACGCAAAGTGTAACCAAAAGTGATTTTAAAGCTGTAAGATTAGGTTTTGGAGGGTTTGATTTAAATGAAATAGAAGATGCTATTGTGGCATTTGGTAAAATTTGGAAAGACTCTTTTAGATAGAAGCAACCTTTTATTAAAAGGTTGCTTAATGTATCTTAAACGCTTAAGAGCACAAATGCAAGCATAAAAGCTTGGGCTCTCTTAAATATATAAACTATTTTTAAAGCAACATCGTGCATACTCTTACTCCTTTAGTAATTCTTGATACAATAAACAGTTTAACGGCTTTTGATTATTGTAAAATTGATTTAAATCAAGTTTTTATATAGTTTTAAAATATCAAACCATTATATGGTACTAAAATTTATTTTGGATTTTTTTATAAATGTTTCAGAATTACCATATTTAGGTAACTTTTAAATTGAAGGTATTGACCATTTGCTATAAAAGGCAATTAACCGAAGAGCTACCGCAAGCATAAAAATAATTAAAAGTGTAAAGAAATTCACAAAATCTACTAAGTTAAGCAGATATATAAATAGCCCTACTAGTAGAGCGATTGTTCCATAAAAGCCGGTTTTAAAGACAAAAGGCACTTCGTTAATTATCACATCTCTTGTGATGCCACCACCAACTGCGGTGATGAAGCTTAGAGCCATTACCCCTGTTAAATTATAGCCTGTATTTAATGCTACCAATGCACCAGAGATAGAAAAAGAGACTAAGCCTATTGAATCGCTTACTATAAATAGAGCTCGGTTCTCCAAGTTTGCTTTTTTGTGAATTCTAAAAATTATCATCGCAACCATAAGGATAATAACTATTGCCCCTGGGACTGTGTGAGTAAAGGTGTAAGGTGTTTTATTGGCTATTACATCGCGTATTAAACCACCACCAAATGCTGTTAAAAAGGTACTAATAAGTATGCCAAGCAAGTCTAGTTTATTACGAACAGCTACTAAAAAGCCACTGATAACAAAAGCGATAATTCCTATATACTCTGCGATTTCAAACATAGTTATGTAGTATTTTATTTGTTTTCATAACTCTTCCTAATTTAACTTTTTTCCATACTTATAAAAAAACAGGCTTTGCACTACTCCGCGGTAGAGCAAAAAGAGTATAAAATTTATCCATAGTGCGTAGATAAAACTGTACTCTTTTGTTAAATAAAAGCCTGCAATATAGAGTGCTAACGAGACTAAAACTGTGTTTCGCATCGCTTTTGTGGCTGTCATACCTATATAGATGCCATCCCAAATGAATGCTAAAAAACTTATAAGTGGTACAGCTACAATATATGGCATAAAGCTCTTTGTTTGCTCTATTAACTCTGGCTGATTTGTAAAGAGCTTTAGTATGCTCTCGCCAAATAGATAATAGAATATGGTGTATATTATACTCAAAGCAAGCGACCAAATAAGTGAATATTTGACGGCAATGCTGAATTTATCCCAATTTTTTGCACCATAATAGCTACCAACTAGACTCTCGGCTGCATTCGCAAAGCCATCTAAGCTATAAGCAAACCAGATAATAAACTGCAACAGAAGCACCATAATTGCTAATTTATCCTGCCCAGCCTTTGCAGCTTGTGAGTAGAGAAACGCAAATGCAAAAGTTAGAGCCAAAGTACGGATAAAAATATCTCCATTTACACGAAACAGATGAAGCATTTGGCTTTTTATTAATATCTTTTGCAAATTAAAACTCTTAAAGTAGCCTCTGTATTTTAAAAGCATTAAAAGCCCAAGGATTAGCGAGATATACTGAGCAATCAAAGTACCAAGTGCAGCACCCTCTATACCCATATTCTTTATATAAACAAGGTAGTAGCTAAGTATAATATTTAAGAGATTAAGCACAATAGTAATAATAAGCGGATAGAGGGCATTTTGCACTCCAAAAAACCAACCCATAAGTACATACCCCATAAAGAGAGCAGGGGCTGTGTAGATTCGGATATCAAAATATATTTTACTCTGTTCTAAGTAAGAGTCTTCGACATTCATCAGATAAACAGAGGCTTGAAAAATGTAACTATTAAAGAGTATAAGTAAAAGCCCCAAAGTAAAGGCAACAAACATCGCTCGATACATTGTATTAGAGATTAGCTCGCTATTCTTTGCTCCGAAAGCTTGTGCACAGATGCCTGTTGTGCCACTTCTAAGAAAGTTAAATGTTCCATAAATAAACATAAACACCATCCCCATAGCCCCTAAAGCCGCTAGGTTGGTGCTATTTAAATGCCCCATTAAAGCGGTATCTACGCTTGAAACTAAGGGGTTAGATATATTGCTAATAATGCTAGGTATTGCTAGTGCTAAAATCTTCTTGTTCATTGGCTCGATTTTTTAGCGAATTTTAGCTAAATTAAGTTAAAGGGTGGTGAGTATATTTGTTACTACTTTACACAATTAAACATCTAAATCCATAAAATCTACATAATTTTATAACATATTTTATGATATACTCTGCCCCATGAAAAATTTAATTAAAATATTACTAATAATAACAACACTATTAACAACAATAGAGGCAGCCAACGATAGCAATAGTACCATCTGGAAAGTTGGTACCAAACTAGCACCGCCGTTTGCTATGAAAGGTCCAGATGGTAAATGGAGCGGTATAAGCATAGAACTTTGGGAGCATATTGCTAAGAAGTTAAATATTAAGTATGAATTTCACGAAGAGACTTTAGCCGGTTTACTTAAAAAGGTGGCAAACAGAGATTTAGATGTAGGAATTGCAGCTTTAACAATTACGCCAGATAGAGAGAAAGTGTTAGATTTTAGTCATAGTTACTATACTACATGGCTTGGCATTGCAGTACAAAAAAAAGAGACAAATCCTGCGATGATAATTTTTCAAAGTATATTTTCTAAAAAGATGCTCTATATTCTTTTAGCATTAACTGGAACACTTTTGTGTGTTGGTACATTAATTTGGTTTACTGAGCGTCGCAAACATCCTGAAACTTTTGATGCAAATCCACTCAAAGGTATAGGAAATGCCTCTTGGTGGGCAGCTACAACTATGACTACCGTTGGTAATGTAGAGATGACACCTAAAAGTGCAAGTAGTAGAGTAATTGCATTTATTTGGATGATAGCATCGCTTCTTATAGTCGCATCTATTATTGCAACTATATCTTCTGCTTTGACTGTATCTAAAATAGATGGTCCAATAGTTACCCAAAAAGATTTAGCTAGAGGTAAAATAGCTAGTATTAAAGATTCAGTAAGTGACCATTTCTTAAGAAACAGAAGATTATATCCGCTATATTATAAAGATATAGTAAGTGGTCTAGAAGCTGTAAAAAATGGTTCAGTAGATGCAATGGTTTACGATGCACCACTTTTACAGTACTATATAAACGAGAAATTTAGAAAAACTTTAACACTTACAGGTGCACAGTTTGAAACACAAAACTATAGTATAATGGTTCCGCAAGGCAGTAAACGACTAGAAGAAATTAATCAAGCACTATTAGAAATTGAAAATTCTCCAGAGTGGGAAGATATTTTACATAGATATTTAGATTATAGCAAAAGAATCAAATAATTAAGGGCATTAGAAGTGCCCCTCATTGCCATTAAGTTAAGAGTTTAACTCTATAAAATGCATAAAGCTTAAAGCACAAAGCTAAAAGCTAGCCACTGTGTTATTCCCGTGGAAACGGGAATCCACGGTTTAAATTGTCAAAAAAGTTAAATTGCAACTTATAGACAGTAAAAATTGTAGATTCCCGTTTTCACGGGAATGACGGCGGTGGTAGATTATCAATTTTATTTGATAACTAATTCCATTAAATGGCTATAGACTCCTTAACTTAATGGTAATGGAAGTGCCCTCTCAATTTTTTACTTACTATGTAGAGTTAGCTCATAAACCCACTGCTGTAAATCAAACATATCTTGATAGATTTTTAAATTTCTATCTATAATTTTTGTAGAGTGAAAAATTGCATCTGGTTTAAAAGTTTGGTATGCGTAAACTGCTCCCATTAAGTATAGATAAGCGTGTTTGTCGTCTCTATTAAAGCCTCTTGGATAACGCTTAAATTTTGGCTCTGGTAACTTATAACCTTTGGCTTGTAACTCTTGCAAAATATTGTGCAACTCTTCTCTTTTTGTGCTATTTTTTATGTAGCTTCTATAACTTGCTAAAAGCGGTGGTTTAAAGTTTCTAATACCAGTTGCTACAAATATCTCATCTGGAGAGTAGTGCATATAAAACGAGCTAGATTGCATTCGATGCCCTACACCTTGCCACATTATAATACCGATTTTCTCTTTTATAGGTGCATCTAAATGAAACCTAGCATCGCGGTAAATTCGAAACAAAGAACGGTTGATTTTAGGCTCAGCATTTATAAATGGCACAAGCATTTGCAAAGTCTCACCCATCTCCTCTACATAAGCACGGTTTGGCTCTAATATATACCTCTCATAATCAGCTCTATTTGCATCTAACCACTCTTTAGAGTTATTTTTAATGATACTGCTTAAAAACTCTAGCCCCTCTTTGGGAAAACCTTTAAATTGCATACTATTACTCTTTTATAATAAGACTATTTTGTATCCTACTTTTTTTATATTCAATATTATATCGTAGTTTAAATGTTTTTTAATACGATATATTAGAGTTCTAAGAGAAGTATCTCTTATAGACATACTCTCCATAATCTCTTCTTTAGATAAAATTATATTGCTATTTTGGCAAAGTATATTTATAAGCTCACTCTCTTTGGGTGTTAATTTTATGATATTAGTATTTTTCATAAGTATTTTCTCTTTTAAATTGTACGAAAAGCCGTATTTTAGTTTCACAATATCTTTACTCTCTTGTTTAGAACTTTTATCTAGCTCTTTTAACAAAACTAAAGCTTCTTTAATATCTTTTGATATATATGGCTTTAAAAGGTATGCAACAGCTTTTGAATCTTTTGCATATTCTCGCATCTCTTCATCAGAAAAAGCTGTAAGAAAAATTATCTTAATATCATCATAAAGTGTACTTATTTTTAAAGCTAACTCTGCTCCACTTATAGCGCCTTTTATCATTATATCCATAAAAATTATCTGAGGTCTATTTCTCTTTATGCTTGCAAGTGTCATATCAGCAGATGCAGCAATATCTATTACTTCAAAATCATTATCCTCTTCTATTATATTTTTCAGATATAAAGCAGAAATTATTTCATCTTCTACTATTAAAACATTAATAAATTTATCATTACCTTTTCTCATAATAGTTTCCTTTGTTTCTAATTTGTCACAATTAATTGATATAATTGACTTCAGTAATTAATTATAAGGAGTCAAGATGGATATTATCAAAGTACTTTTACCTACACTTTTTTTGTTTGGTTGCTCTACAAATATGGCACAATATTCTAATAATTATAGAAATAACTCTGTTTATGGAACTTGGAATGAAATTAATTCCAAAGTTACTAATGAGTTGATTCTTAACAAAGATAGCAAATTTAGTTTTACGGCTATACCTTTTGAAGTTTATAAAGATTATTGGGGCACTTATACAATAGATAAAACAAAACATTTAATCAATTTTACTATTAAAGGTGGTAACAATATTCCTAAAGATGCCAAATTAAAAAATTCAAAATATTCATTTGACAAAATGGGTAATCTTATACTAACAAATTATTACTATGGAACTGTCTATAAAAGTAAACCAAAAAGTATTTATATCTTTAAACACATTCCTAGTAATAATTATTCCATTAAATGGCAATGAAGGATACCCTCATTGCCATTAAGTTAAGGATTCTATATCCATTTCTTAGCTTTAAGCTCAAAGCCAAAAGCTAACCACTTCGTCACTCTCACAGAAGAGGGAGTCCACGATTTTAACTGCCTAAAAGTTGAAAAAATATTTTTTCGGCAGTTTAAACTGTGCATTCCCGTTTTCACGGGAATGACATGTGGTAAGCTTTTGGCTTTGTGCTTTAAGCTTTAGGCATTTTATGGAATTAAAACTCGTAACTTAATGACAATGAAGGATACCCTAGATTGTCCATCTATCTCTAAGCAAACCTACTATATACCATTTATCATGATATTTTTGAACTATAACAACTATGCCTTGCCAATTATAAGCAGCCTCTTTACCTCTGCCTTGCCAGTAAAACTCGTATCCTTTTAGATTGCCTACGCCACTAAAGCCTTTTAGTCTATTTAAGATTTTAACTTTACTTATACGGTAAATTGGGCGGGTAAATTGTGCAAGCAGGCTCTTTAGACCCTTTTTTACCATATTGCCCCTACCGTAACTTCTGCCCCAGTTTAGTTTGCTGTTGCTTTTATACGACCTAGCAAAACTTTTACGGCTAAAGTGTATAGAGCCAGCCTCGCTAAAGAAGAGTTTATTTGTTATTTCAATCCCTTTTATTGGATGTATATAGCTTTTTATTTTAGATAAATTTTTGCTTCTTAGGGCTTTTAAAAAGTTTTCTGCACTACTCATTGCACTAATTTTACTGGTGTGATGTTTAGATAGATAAAAATTTACATCAAGACCTCTCCTATTGCAAGGATACCCTTCGCTACCACCTATATCTAGTTCACCGATGCCTTTTAACACTCTTCTTGAGTAACTTTTAGTCTTAATTGCTACAATTTTGTTGTTCTTCATAGTTACATCGCTGTAAACATTAGCTACACGGCATTTGCCACCACTACAACTTACTGCATAATTGCACTCTTTTTTGCCCCTAATTGCAACATATCCTCTACTAGAAAACTTTAGATACCTTGCATTTACCCAACCAAAAAGAGTATCATCATATCCAGGGTCTTGCCCTAAATTTATATCTACGGCGTGTACTCTGCACCAGTTAGAATGCCCCAATTTAATGCACTCATCCACCCCAACATAAGCATTTGGCGGAAGTTCGGCAATTTTTCTCGATCTCCAATTTGGATTTAACCTAACACTTAGAGTATCGTTGCTTGCCACCCCGCTAACATGAGCAAATAGGGCATTTGGATAATATTTTGCATACAAGATATTAAGAAGTGCAATTAAAATAATTAACTTTTTCATTTAAACCCCTTTAAACTATTTAAAAATAAGTGCAACTGTATGCTCACCGAATGTTTGAGGATTGTATTTTTTGGTATAGCTTAACTCTTTGCACTCTTTGGCTTTTTTTATATATCGTAGATATTTGTAGGCAACAAAAGCTCCTTTACCGCCTATATCTATGCCTCCATCTTGGCGTTTTGTGCCATACATTACCCCTGAACTAAAGAGCTCTTTTTTCTTAAACCCTAAACTTTTGCAATTAAATTTTGGGTCTATAACTATCTTGATATTATATTTTTTCAGCTTTCTCTTCTGTTTTTTCATACTCTCTTTAATGCTTTTTAATGAGAGATTTTTTTTAATTATTACCCCCCCCCTTGATTGATTCAAGATTCTCCCCAAACCCCTGTGAAGTAATTGTCAGAACCAGCAAAAGACTAAATAGTAACTTTTTCATAATTTACCTCATCTCATACACTGCTGTATCGCTTGGGCACTCTGAGCCTTTTTAACGCAC
>WFYP01000233.1 GCA_015490055.1 Nitratifractor sp. | reverse complement strand
GATAATGTTGTTTACAGGAAACAAAAAATAATAATATTGTTGTTTGTAATATACAAAAGGTTAATTATGTTAGAAATATATTTATATAACAGCAATATAATTGTTGATACTCTCTAGTGTGAGATTGAAGTCTTACTTTCGTGATAGCTTTTAGTTTTGTGCTTTAAGCTTATCTAAGTATCTCTCTAAAATGATTTTAGCAGATATAGAGTCGATTCTGCCGTCTCTTTTTTGTTTTACTACGCCTTTCATTTGTTCTTTGGCTTCGAAGGAGCTATACGATTCGTCTATGTAGTTTACTTTTATGTCGTCTATATCTAGTAGAGATATGAAGTGTTTTATGCGTCTCTCCATCTCTTCTTCGGTGCTTCCGCCTTTTGGTAAGCCTACTACTATTTGCTCTATTTGCCACTCTTTTAGCAGGTTGCTTGTATCTCTTGCGGCTTGGTTGCGGTTTTTGCGTAGTATGGCGTTTTGTGGTAGTACTGTGCTATTATCGAAGCAAAAGGCTACTCCTATTCTTTTTAAGCCTATATCTAGTGATGCTAGCTTCATTAGTTTAAGCCTTGTTTTAGTGCGTTAATTCTTGCGTTTGCATTTTTTATGCTAACTTCGCTAATTGCTCCGCTTTTTAGTAGAGAGCGGACTATACTTATTAATTTATCTATTTTAATTACCCTTTTGGGGTGTACTTGATTTGCAAATAGTAGAATGTCGTCGCCTGCATTAATTGCTAAGGCTATTGTATTTGCTAAAGAGTAGTGTTTCGCTATTGCTCCCATTTGTAAATCGTCTGTAATTATTACGCCTTTATAGCCTATTTTTTCTCTTAAAAGTTTAGTTACAACCTTGTAAGATAGAGAAGCTGGGTAGTTGGCATCTAAATGTTTGTTAAATATATGTGCTACCATTACAGTATCGGTTTCGTTTTTTAAAGCCTTGTATGGCTCTAACTCTTTTGCTTGCCATAGGTTAGTTACATCTACAAAGCCTTTGTGTGTATCACCTAAAGAAGAGCCGTGCCCTGGGAAGTGTTTTAATGAAGTGGCTACAGCAAATTTATGCATAGCATTTATAAATACTCTATCATAAGTAATTACGGTATTTGGGTTTTTGCCATAACTTCTGCCCCATTTTACGATTACTCTATTTTTAGGATTAAGTGCTATATCTGCAACAGGTGCTAAGTTTAAGTTAATACCTAAATTACTAAGTTCTTTAGCCATGGTAGAGTATATAGCTTCTGCTTTTGTAGTTCCCATTTTTGCTACAGTAGAAGCTTTAGGGTATTTGTATGTAAACTTTATTCTTTGAACTACACCACCTTCTTGATCTACGGCAATTAGTGGTTTTGTTTTACAAGATTTTAAATCGGAGGTTAAAGCTTTTAGTGAATTTGTACTGTTAAAGTTTTTAACAGCATTTCTATTTACAGGGCTTTTTTGAAAAACTATAACGCCACCTAACCCTTTACATATATCTGATTTTATAGCTGAATCGTTAGACGCTGTACCGTAAAAACCAAGCATAAACATATTGGCTATCTCTTTGTCGCTAACTTGAGCTGATATAATCGAAGTAATTGCTGTTGTAATTAATACTATTTTTTTCATAAATTATCTTTTTTATGATATTATACAATAAATTACACAATCTCTTCATTTATCTGTGATATAATTTGTCAAAATTAAACCCAAGTTCTATTTAACTTGGCTAAAAAAGGATGTATATGTTAAAAAAACTATTTTTATCTATGCTTGTATTATCAAGCTTGATTTTTGCAGAGGGTAATACAACAAAAAAAGTAGTTGCTCAACCCGCAATTAGTGCCACAACTATTGATGGTAAAACCTTTTCATTTAAAGGTAAAGATTCTGGGCTTATAATGCCAGATAACTTAAAAGGTAAAGTTGTACTTATAGAGTTTTGGGGAACACACTGCCCACCTTGTTTAATGTCTATTCCTCATTATATAGACTTGACTAAAAAGTATAAGGGAAAAGTTGCAATGTTAGCTGTAGAGGTTCAAATGACTCCAAAAGCTCAATTAGCACAATTTGTAAAACAAAAAGGTATTAATTATAATATATTTACAGAGTCAGATAATCAAAATTTCGTAAGATATTTAGGAACTCGTGCTGGTTGGAGAGGTGCTATACCTTATCTGATGATTTTTGATACTAAGGGCAATATTTTAGCTATCAAAAGAGGTTTTGTAAGTGAACAATATGTAGAGGGTGTAATTAAGTATGCTCTTAATCCACCAAAATCTGCACAAGTATCTGATAAAAACAGTACAGATAAAAACGCTACAAAGTAATAATATAGCCATTTTCTATGGCTATTAATCCTTCTAATTCGGCTTCGTAAATTCTATCGCCAAATTTAGATATAGCTTCGTTTACTGTTGGTTTTTGTTTTAGATAGTCTAAAAAATCATTTTTTACTTCTATGATTTCACCAAATTGGTTGGCAAACTCTTCTATATTATAAATTGGTTTTGCTAAACCCTTTTCTAACAATTTGTTTGTGCCTAGACTCTCGTTTAATCGGTGTGGAAGTACAAATATATCTTTTTGCATTTTTAGTGCAAACTCCACACTTCGCAAACTTCCACTGTTTAAGTCGGCTTCGGTTACAATTAGCACTGAGCCAAGGGCTACTACTAATTCATTTCTAGCTACGAAGCTCCATTTTGTGGCTCTAAAACCATCTTTATAAAAACTGAGTGTTAAACCATTTTTTTCTATATCGTTTATTAAGCTTTTATTTACAGCAGGGTATTTTATATTTAATCCATTTGCCATAACTGCTATGGTGTTACTTGGAGTTGCTCCACGGTGTGCAATAGCATCTACACCCATTGCTGCACCACTAACTACTACTATGCCTCTTTTTGCAAGTGCTTGTGCTAGTTTAAATGTTAAATCTTTTGTGTAGTTGCAAGGTCTTCTTGTTCCAACAATAGAGACCATTTTATTTTTTAATAATTTTTTATTTCCAATGTAGTAGAGCTCTTTTGGCTCTTTTGCCATATGTTTTAGTTGCGGAATATTAAAATCTACTAATTTAGTATTCATCTATATAAACCGTTTTAACACTATTTATAAGTTTGCTAGATTCTCTAAGAGCTTTAAGTGTTTGTGGATGAGGGTGCCCAATTATTACTGCATATCCTCTTCGTTTAGAAAGTGCAACAGCTTTTTTTATCTCTTTTTTTATGCTGTTTACATTTATTACATTATCTATAAAAAGGTCTGATTTTAAGTACCTTTTATGAAACTCTTTTGCAAGTTTTGGAAACTTGGTATTTTGGCTTGTTCGGCTATCTACAAATTTGAATCCATTTGCTATTAATGATTTATATAATCTTTTAGATGCACTATAATTTGCACTAAATTTACTACCGGTATGGTTATTTATATATTTTGCATTTGGAAATAAGCGTCGTATCTCTTTTACTCTTGCATCTATCTGCTTTTGTGTATAATTGGTGCGAATAAGTTTATATATTGTATTCATCTGTTTACTATGTGATTCTAGCGGTAGATGAACCATAAAATGTTTTAATCCTCTTGCTAATTTATAGCTTTGCATATTCATTTTTGTTGGTGGAAAAATAGATGGTGTTACTTTAAATGGCAAGCTTTCTATCTTATTTAATTGATATCGGTGAGATACATCATCTATTATAATTGCTAGTTTTGCTTTACTTTTTGAGTGTAAAGTTTTAGTAGCTTTTTTTATATTTATTTTTTTTGTTGTAGAGTTATTTTTATCTTGTTTAAGAAGTTTTTTTGGTTTTTCTCTTTTGTAAGATAACTTTTTTTCTGTAACTTTTTTTATCTTTTTTACTTTGTTATTAATTATTGTTGCTTCTATTTTGTTACTCTTTTGTGTAATATTATTTGTCTCT
>WFYP01000232.1 GCA_015490055.1 Nitratifractor sp. | reverse complement strand
ATAGTTGCCTGTATGAATAAGTTAATGAAAATCATATTTGCAGTTGTAAAATACAAAAGAGAATTTTGTGAAAATTATGTAAGAGTTTAAGGGTTTTTTGTTAAGATTTAAAGGATTTTTAAGACAGAACATTAAGTTAAGAGTTTTAACTTCATAAAATGCATTAAGCTTAAAGCACAAAGCCAAAAGCTTGCCACCATGTCATTCCCGTGAAAACGAGAATCTACAGTTTAAACTGCCGAAAAAATATTTTTCAACTTTTAGGCAGTTAAAATCGTGGACTTCCACTTCCGTGGGAGTGACGAAATAGCAAGCTTTAAGCCAAGAAATGGATATGGAATCCATTAATTTAATGGCATTAGAGGGGTCCTATAGATATTTTAGCTAATACCTAAATTTATCATAAAGTTTCTACCTATCATTTGGCTTCGCTCTTTAAAGAATGCTCCGGCGTTTGGTTCGTAAACTTTGTCTATTGCGATTTCGAATAGCTCTAGCCATCTATCAAAAGCCTTTTTATCTAAGCCCTCTAATCCAAAGTGTGGGGCTAGAGGTGAACCGCTGTAGCTTAAGTCTCCTAAAGCTTGCATTGCCCAGAAGTTGCTCAGTAGCTCTAAGTGTGCTTTCCACTCAGGACTATTTATATCTGCTCCTATTTTTGCTACGAAAAATGGTGCTGTTATTTCGTCGGCTAAAATTGTTGGGTAGAAGGTTCTTACTAATTTATCTATACTCTCTTTTGTTATTGTATTTGCTTTCATATCTATCCTTTTTATCAGAGTATATATATTTTAATTAAGATTTATCTTAAAATTTGTTTTTGGTTACCTTTTGGATATATAAAAGTAGTATAATATTGATAGTTAGAAAAA
The DNA here is from genome assembly GCA_015490055.1 of Nitratifractor sp. Taxonomy (GTDB): domain Bacteria; phylum Campylobacterota; class Campylobacteria; order Campylobacterales; family Sulfurovaceae; genus JAADEQ01. Next base: position 2,955 of record WFYP01000232.1, on the reverse strand, counting down.
GGAGGCAAGGGTGATTAAAGATATTAATTTAAATACCATTTTTCCTAAAAAAAGTGTTAATTTTAGCGAAGAAGAGGTTTTTGATGTAGCTATTATTGGAGCTGGTGTTGTTGGTTGTGGTATTTTTAAAGAGTTCTGTTTTAATGGGGCTAAAACTATTTTGGTAGAGAAGAGTAACGATATATTAGAGGGTGCTAGTAAAGGCAATAGTGCAATTTTGCATACCGGTTTTGACGCACCGCCTGATAGTTTAGAGTTAGGGTGCATAAAGAGAGGTTACGAAGAGTTTATAAAGTTAAAGAACGATATGAATTTGCAACTTTTAAATACCAAGGCGATGGTTGTAGCGTGGAGTGATGAGCAGTTACAAAAGCTAGATGCTATTTTGCAAAAAGGGCTTGGCAATGGTGTAAAAGAGTTGGAGCTTTTAGAAGCTTCGCAAGTGCTTAGTCGAGAGCCAAACTTATCAGCTCATGCAAAGGGTGCTATTTTGGTGCATGGCGAGTCTATAATAGATGCATGGAGTGCACCTTTGGCTTATGTTAAGAGTGGTGTAGCAAATGGTGGTAAGCTGGCTTTTTCTCACGAAGTAATGAGTGGCGAGTTTAATGGAGAGTATTGGGAGTTGCAAACTAGCCAAAAGAGTATAAAAGCAAAGTTGGTTATAAATGCAGCTGGGCTTTGGGGTGATATTGTAGAGCAGATTAGTAAAAATATTGACTTTAAAATAATCCCTAGAAAGGGGCAGTTTTTAATATTTGACAAGAGTGCAAATAGCCTTATAGAGTCTATAATTTTGCCAGTTCCAACAAAGCGGACAAAGGGTGTAGTAATTACTAGAACTGCTTTTGGAAATTTGCTAGTTGGTCCAACAGCAGAAGACCAAGAGAGTCGTGAGAATAGCGATACATTCAAAGATACACTAGAGGGGCTAAAGGCTAAAGCGTACGAAATGTTGCCAGCTTTAAAAGGGCACGGAGTTACTGCAACCTTTGCAGGGCTAAGACCTGCTAGCGACGAGCCACAATATAGGGTCAAGATGAACGATGCTAAAAATTGGATAACTGTTGGTGGTATTCGCTCTACTGGTTTAACGGCGTCGCTCGGCTTAGCAAAATATGTGTTTGAACTTAGCGAGTTAGAGCTAAAAGAGAGTGAAGCTAAGTATGAAAAAGTGCCAAATATTAGCGAGTTTAAAAAGCGTATGCACCAGTTAGGAAACTTTAAAGAGATAATATGCCACTGCGAATTGGTAACAGACCAAGAGATAAAAGATGCATTAAGTGGCGAGCTAGGAGCCGGTACTATCGGAGGGCTCAAGAGAAGAACAAGAGCGATGATGGGCAGATGTCAAGGCTTTAACTGTATGGCAAGGGTTAGCGAAATAGTAGAGCAAGAGGTGCAAAATGGAAGAGATTAAGAGTATCGATATAGCGATAATTGGGGCAGGTGTTGCAGGTAGTAGTGCTGCACTTGAGCTTTGTAAACTAGGGTTTAGAGATAGATTTATACTTTTTGAGCGAGAAGCAAGAGTAGCTAGCACATCTAGACACTGTAACCACCACGGCTTTGGAATTTTAGAGTTTAAAAAGCCACTAAAGGGCTTAGAGTATGCAACAGAGCTTGAAATAAGATTACAGAAAAAGGGTGTAAATTTTAAACTTAAACACTCATTAACGAAAATAGATGGTGATATTTTAACCTTTAGTACCCCTAATGGTGAAGTGCAATATAGAGCCAAAAAGATACTCTTTGCAATGGGTGCAAGAGAGGGAACGCGAGCTTCATTAGAGCTTGGTGGTGGCAGAAGCCCAAATATCATAAATACAGGTGCACTGCAACGCTTTACTTACATACAAAAACGCCGTCCATTTAAAAAGGCTATAGTTATTGGTAGTGATATAGTCGCATTTTCTGCACTAATGACAGCCAAAAAGGCAGGAATAGAGATAGTAGGAATGGTAGAAGAGCAAAGTGAAATTAAAAGCTTCTCTTTGCTAAAACCTGCTGTTGAACTCTTTAAACAGATACCAATATTTACATCAGCAAAAGATTTAATAATACACACAGAGGGTAAAGAGGTAAAGAGTGTAGAGTTTAAATTTGGTAATGAGAATAAAAATATAGAGTGTGATGGTGTTATAATTAGTGGTAATTTTACTCCAGAGAGTAGCCTATTGCAACAGTACTTTAAAGAGTTCAATACACAAAACCGCTCTTTAGATATTAGACAAAACTTCCAAGCTCAAAATGAGAATATATTTTTAGCTGGTAATGTAATACGAGGTGCTTTAAGTGCCTATAAGTGCTACTTCGAAGGGCAAAAGGTAGCACGAGAGATTGCTAAATTACTTGATAGTAAGCAGAGCTCTAAATTTATAAAAATAGAGACTAACTTTAAATTCGATTGGCTCTACCCAAGTTTAGTAGATATAAGTGCAGCTAAAAAGAGTCTATGCAATATTCGCTTTAAAGAGCCCACAAAAGGAGTGTTAAAGGCTTATCTAAATGGCAGAATGATGCTACAAAAAGAGATAGATGCTAAAGCTTACAGTACTGTTGAGGTTGCTTGGATTAATATAGATGTAAAAGAGGATGATAGCTTAGTTTTGAAGTTAGAGTAGCCAACCTATACTGCATCAATTCTACGATGCTTGAAGGTGAAGTGAGGGCACGGCAAACTACAGTCTAAATTTTGGTAACATTTGTAGGGGTAGCCCTTGTGGCTACCCAAAACTTGGTATGCAATAGCTATTAAAATTATCTGTAATTATTATATTTGGGTAGCCACAAGGGCTACCCCTACGATAAGAAATCGGTAAATATAGCTTTAACTCCCCAACTGAAGAGTTGTTTTTTTTGTTCTTTGGAATTTATGGTAAATACGCTTACATTTATTCCTTTTGCTGTTAAATATCTAACTGTTTTTTCGTTACATATCTCTTCTGCGATATT
>WFYP01000231.1 GCA_015490055.1 Nitratifractor sp. | reverse complement strand
ACTTATTGCTATGAATGCTGGACTTAAAGAGTTTGAAATTTTTAATAATTTATCACATGAAGTAATAGCCGAACTTATCGGCTCTGTTCGTGCAGTTGTCAGTTTGCAAATGAAAAAATTAAAAGATGATAAAATAGTTATAAGTGAAAAAGGACATTTATTGGTAAAAGATTTAGAAAAACTTTTAGAGAAATGCCTGAATTAAATCCATCGTTTTTTTCTAAGCCAAAGATATATAGCTCCTGCAATAACTATATTTGCAATAGTAACATATGCGTATCCATATTTTAAATTTAGTTCTGGCATAAATTTAAAGTTCATACCATAATTTCCAACAATAAATGTTATAGGTAAAAATATAAGAGAAATAGAGGCTAGTTTTTGCATTGCTTGGTTCATTTTATTTGACATCATACCCATATGTAAGTTTAAAAGATAGCCAGTTCTATCGAGTAGTTCTCTTGACTCATTTACTAAAAATAGGGTATGCTCTTTTATATCTATAATTTCATACTTTAACTCTTTTTTCTCATAGGAAGTAAGACGATTGTAAAATCTATTAATAGAGTCTGCCTCTTGAGATGAAATTTTTTTAATCTTATTTAGAGTCCGTCTTGCAAAATATATATCTCTTTGAAGTTGCTTCTCTAAAATCTTTTCATCTAATATATCGTTTTCTATTATCTCTAAAGTATCATCGATACTATCGGTTAAGTAAATTAAATTGTCAATAAGAATATCTAAAACAATATAAGTTGAATAGTTAGCACTATTTGTCTTCTTTTTTCTTTTTGCAAATTTTTGGCTTAGTATAGTTAATACATCTTTATCTTCGCAAACAACTAATAAAAGATTTTTAACACTTAAAATTGCAACATTAACCTCTTCGTAAAAGAGATACTCTTCTTTATCAAAAGTCAGAAATTTGGAAATTAAAAGTTTTACATCTCCATACTCTTCGTATATAATACTTTGATTCTCTTCTGTAATATCTTCAAAAACTTGCTCTGGGAGTTTTAACTCTTCTCTAAGCCACTTGCTAAGACTCTCATTTTTTAAAGTGGTAAAAATTACTTGATGAGATTCTGTATCGCGTATAATGACTTTATGGCTTCTCACCATTTTGTTATCTGTGTATATGTACATTGAAAATAATATCCTTCTTTTATTAGACTTGAAACTTTACATCGTAACAAGTCTAGTAGTGATATTATATCTTAACTCTTTAAATTACAGATAGTACTTTTACAGTGTTGCCCATAAGCCTTTAATGCCGCTTACTAAAAATTGTGCTGCAATAGCTCCAACAATTAACCCCATTATACGAGTTAAAATTTTCATTCCTGTTATTCCTAATGCTCTGTTTATGATACTTGCGTATCTAAGTGTTAAGTAAACTAAAAATGAAGAAATCAAAATAGAAAGAGTAATAATACTATAGCTTATCTCCATAGAGTATTTAGAGATTAAATTGTTATTAAGTACAATAATTGTTGCGATTACTCCAGGACCAAAAAGAATTGGTATGCCAAGAGGAACTATTGATACATCATCTTTCTCTTGGGCTTCATTTTTCTCTTCGGGGGTTCTGCGTGATTTTGCAGCTTGCCCATATGCCATATTTATCGCTATCATCATTAATATAACCCCACCTATAACTTTTAAAGAGAGTACATTAATACCAAATAGTTTAAAAATCATTTCACCTGTAAAAAGTGTAATTAAAGATGCAACTACGACTGTTAAAGTTGCCTTAAAAGCAATAGGGCGTATAGTTGCAGGTGTTGGCGTATCAATAAGCGATACCATAATACTAGCAGCAGCTATTGGGTTGAGTATCGTAATTAATGCGATTGTATCATGAAGTAGTAGTGAAATATACTCTTGCATATTTAATCCTTATTATTTAAATATTTTTTTCTTAAATACCAAATTGCAATAGCAATAATTGCAATAACAAGTAAAAGATGCTCTATCTCTTTAATTTCACCAAAAAGATACTCTGCACTTTTACCTAATATATGCCCAAGAAATATACCAACAATAGCCCAAAGGCTTGTACCGATAACTTCAAATAGTGCAAATTTTTTAAAAGGGTATTTATAAAATCCAAGTGCAATAGGAAAAATAAAAGCCCCACCATAAATAAAGCGTTCGCTAAATGCTAATATTGTTCCTTTGGATACTACTTTATCTTTAAGGCTCTCGATTTTAGGCAAAATAGAGGGGAATTTGCTTATAAGAGCTTCTGCAAAATTTCGCCCAATAAAATACCAAAGCCAATCGCCAATAATCGCACCAGCAATAGCAACAGGAATTGCTTGGTTAAGAGATAATAGCCCCATATAACAAATAACCCCAGTTGCTATAATTACAGTAGTCCCCTCTAACATCATTCCAAAAAATATAACCCATAAGCCATAATGACCAACAAGGGGTGCTAATTCATTTATCAATATTATCTCCTTTATTTATTATACAATATATAACATTATAGCCATAGTTGTGTTATAATTTTAATATATAAGGATTATTAATGTTGCTTAAACTTTTTTCTTATCCAATAAAATTACTTTTAACTTATGGCTATTTTGCTCTGTTTGTATGGAGTATTTTAGAGGGTGAAATTGGCTTAATGCTTTCGGGATTTCTTGCCTCTGAAGGAAAGGTTTTTAGCTTTACAAATATAGTAATAGTGGCATCTATTGGTGCTTTTATTGGAGATAATGTACTTTTTCTTTTAGGACGATTGTTTGCACCTAAAGTAAAGGTGTGGTTAATAAAATATAAAGAAAAACGCATTTTAATCCAACAATACTTTCGTAAATATGGTGCAGTAGTTATTGTATTCGAAAGATTTATCTACGGAACTCACATTCCTGCACTTCTTATTGTTGGTCTTTCAAAATATCCATATTTAAAATTTTTACTTTTCGATATTATAGGTATAATTTTGTGGGCATTAATTTTTACAGCTCTTGGATTTTACTTTGGAAATACGGCAATAGATATTATTATATTTATTCAAAAAAATCTTTTAGTTTTTCTTTTTATTACACTTATAATCTATTTCTTTCTTCAATCTATAAAAAAGAATCGTTAGTTTTTGCTACCTAGCGAACATTTATCTTTTTCTAATTTCACTATAATTAGGCAAAAAAAGGAGTTTTTTATGCAACAAAGTGCTTATATTTCAAACCTTTCAAAAACAGAAACAAATGTTCTTTTGCGTTCTGTTTATAATTGGATGATGGTAGGATTGTTAGTATCTGGATTAACAGCCTTTATGGTTGCTCATAGTCAAGTTTTAACTAACATTATTTTTGGTAACCCTTATATGATATGGGTTCTATTTTTTATTGAACTAGCTTTAGTATTTGCGATTTCAGCAGGTATTAATAAAATGGATGTTTCAACAGCGAGAACGCTATTTATTCTGTTCTCTTTTGTCGATGGTTTAACGCTTGGAAGTATCTTTTTAGTCTTTACTTCAACATCTATTGCGACAGCATTTTTTATTGCAGCTTTAACTTTTGGTGTTATGAGCCTTTACGGTTATTTTACCGATACCGATTTAAGTTCGTGGGGAAATATACTTTTTGCTGCACTAATTGGTATTATTATTGCAATGATTGTTAATTTTTTCTTAAAAAGTCCTATGTTTGAGTGGTGGATTGATGTTATTGCAGTTATTATTTTTGTAGGACTTACCGCTTATGATACCCAAAAAATTAAACAGTTAGGCGAAGAGATGGAAGGCGGAGATAGACAAACGCTAAGTAGAGTAGCAATAGTTGGAGCACTATCTTTATATTTAGATTTTATTAACCTGTTTTTATTGTTTTTAGAGTTTTTTGGAAATCAGAGAGATTAAAATTAATGTTTTATTAACAAAATAGTTATATAAATCAGTGTTATAAATAAAATAAGGTAATCAAATGGTTAAAAATGCTTTTTCTTGGATTTATCATCTCTATGTTGATGGATTTAAAGGAATGAAGCTTGGTAAAAAGTTGTGGCTACTTGTGGCTATTAAACTTTTTATACTATTTGTTGTGATTAAGTTACTTTTCTTTCCAAATGTATTAAAAGAGAATTTTAAGAGCGACAAGGCTAGAAGCAACTATATTTTAGAACAACTAACAAAAGGAGAATAAAATGCATATAGACCCAAGTGTAGTAGATTGGTCAAGAGCCCAATTTGCTTTGACTGCACTTTACCACTGGATATTTGTTCCACTTACATTAGGGCTTACATTTATTGTTGCCATTATGGAGACAATTTATGTAAAAACTGGCGATGAGTGGTGGAAAAAGACAACTAAATTTTGGATGGGGCTTTTAGCAATTAACTTTGCTATTGGTGTAGCAACCGGAATTATTATGGAGTTTGAGTTTGGAACCAACTGGTCAAATTACTCTTGGATTGTAGGCGATATTTTCGGTGCACCTTTGGCAATCGAAGGTATTATGGCATTTTTTATGGAATCGACCTTCTTTACTGTAATGTTTTTTGGTTGGGATAAAGTAAGCAAAAAAGCTCACTTAATCTCGACTTGGCTTGTGGCTATTGGCTCGAACCTTTCAGCGTTATGGATTTTGGTGGCAAATGGTTGGATGCAACACCCTGTTGGTATGCGTTTTAACCCAGATACAGCACGAAACGAAATGGTGAATTTTTGGGATGTACTATTTAACCCCAACGCTTATGTTAAGTTTTTGCATACCATCTCTAGCGGTTATGTTTTAGCAGCACTATTTGTTATTTCGGTAAGCAGTTACTATCTGCTTAAAAGAAGAGAGATTAAATTTGCTAAACGAAGTATAATGGTAGCAGCGAGTTTTGGGCTTATTGTTTCACTCTTTAACTTGACAACGGGTGATGACTCTGCAAGACAAGCAGCACTTAGCCAACCAATGAAGTTAGCAGCAATGGAAGGATTATATAACGGAAAATCTCGTGCCCCAATCGTTGCAGTTGGTGTTTTAAACCCTAAAAAGCGTTACGACAATAACGAGAGTGATTTTTTGTTTCATATAGATGTGCCTGATGGTTTATCACTACTAGGTTTTCATAGTTTCGATGCTTATGTTCCAGGAATTAAGCAGTTAGTTTTAGGGGACAAAGAGCATAAAATCGAAAGTGTTACATCTAAAATGGCAAAAGGAAAAGAGGCAGTTACTGCACTTAAAGCTTACAAAGATGCAAAAGCAAAAGGCGACAAAGAGGCTATGAAAGTAGCACTTGCAAAATTTAATGCAAACTCTAAATATTTAGGTTATGGATACTTAAAAAAGCCTAGCGATGTTGTGCCAAATGTGCCAACAACTTTTTATGCATTCCATACAATGGTGGCATGTGGATTCTGGTTTATCGCTCTGTTTGTGATAATTTTATACTTAGTTATGACAAATGAATTGGAGCAAAAAAGATGGCTGCTTAAAGCTGCTCTATGGAGCTTGCCACTTGGATATATCGCTCAAGAAGCAGGTTGGATTGTAGCCGAAGTTGGGCGTCAGCCGTGGGCAATTCAAGATATGTTACCAGTAAATATGGCGACCTCTAACATTACAAGTTCGCCGGTTATGATAACATTCTGGCTCTTTGCAATTTTGTTTACGGCACTCTTAATTGCAGAGGTAAAAATTATGACCAAGCAAATCGCTATTGGTCCAAAGGAGGCGTAAAATGTTTGAAAAATTAAGCTATTTGCAACTACAAGAGTATTGGTGGTTTTTAATCGCTCTTTTGGCGGCTCTGTTTGTATTTATGAACTTTGTACAAGGTGGTCAAAGCCTTTTATGGAGTCTTGCAAAAAACGAAGATGAAAAAGATTTAATAGTAAACTCTCTTGGGCAAAAGTGGGAGCTTGGCTTTACAACACTGGTAATGTTTGGTGGAGCTTTGTTTGCGGCATTTCCACTATTTTACGCAACAAGTTTTGGTGGGGCGTATTATGTATGGATGGCAATTTTGTTTTGTTATATTATACAAGCAGTTGCATACGAATATCGCAAAAAGCCTAACAATGTTTTTGGCGAAAAAACATACGAAACTTTCCTTTTTATAAATGGAAGTTTAGGAATTATTTTAGTTGGCACTGCCTTAGGAACACTATTTAGCGGTGGAAATTTTGTAGTAAACTCTATGCATCTATCACACTGGACAAAAAGCAGTTACGGTTTAGAAGCAGTTTTAAACCCATTTAATGTTGCCTTTGGATTTATGCTCTTTTTCTTAGCACGCATTCAAGCAGCACTCTATTTTATAAACAGTGTTGATGATGAAAATATTATAAAAAGAGCTAAAATAGTATTAAAATATGAGAGTATTATATTTTTAATCCTCTTTGCTTATGTTGCATATTCTATCTTTACAATGACAGGATACACATACGACCCTATAACAAAAGTAGTAAGTAAAGAGCCGTTAAAGTACCTGCATAATCTTTTAGCAATGCCTATAGTAACCGGAACATTAGGGCTTGGAGTTGTGCTTTTATTAAGCGGAATTGTGGCTGGCTTAAAACAGAGTGCAAAGGGTATTTGGCTTAGCGGAATCGGAACAGTTTTAGTTGTAATTGCACTCTTTTTAATTTTAGGTTACAACCATACAGCTTACTATCCATCATTAGCCAATATGCAAAGCTCATTAACAATAGAAAATAGCTCAGGAAGCCGCTATACACTTGTAGCAATGTCATATGTATCGCTTATAGTACCATTTGTATTAAGCTACATAATTTGGGCTTGGCGAGCAATGAATAGCAAGAAGATGACAATAGAAGAAATTAAAAACGACCCACACCACTATTAAGGAGAAATTATGAATTATACAGATGCAATCTTGTGGTATCTATCTTGGCCGGTAATTATTTGGCTCTCTGTTAAGTTTGTTATGCTAAACTTAAAGCATCACAAAAAGATGGAGAGGCTAGAAGAACTTGAAGCAAAAGAGAGAAATTGACCCTAAAGATTTAATGGCAGTAGAGAGGTCAGTAACAGGCTTAATAGGAACCGCAATATCGCTAATTGTACTAGGTTTTGTGGTCGAAAAGTTTGAACTTTTTTTACGTTTAGTTGCTGGCTCAGCTATTAAACATTCAAATCTATTAGAATTGGTTCACGCCTCTTTTTATAAATATTTGGGAATAGGTATAATTCTTGGAGGGATTATACTTACCATATACTCATATTTTTATTATATTAAATGGATAAAGCATTTAGAGAGAAAAGAGATAGATACAGATAAAAGCATCTTTTTGTATCTATCTATCTTTATATCATTTATTGGAGTTATTTTAATTGTCAGTATGTTAATTTTGTAAACTTAAGGGCACTTCCATTGCCCTTAAGTTAAGAGTTTTAACTCCATAAAATGCACAAAGCTAAAAGCTTGCCACCATGTCATTCCCGTGAAAACGGGAATCCACAGTTTAAATTGCCGAAAAAGCATTTTTTCAACTTCTAGGCAGTCAAAATTGTGGACTCCCACTTCCGTGGGAGTGACGCAGTGTCTAACTTTAAGCTTTCGACTTTAAGCTTAAAGCCAAGGAATGGATGTAGAACCTTTAACTTAATGTTCTGTCTTAAAAATCCTTTAAATCTTAACAGAATACCCTTAAACTCTTACATAATTTTCACAAAATTCTCTTTTGTATTTTACAACTGCAAATATGATTTTCATTAACTTATTCATACAGGCAACTATGGCAGTCATTTTTGTTTTACCATTTTGTAGTAATCT
>WFYP01000230.1 GCA_015490055.1 Nitratifractor sp. | reverse complement strand
GCAGATGGTATGGTAACTAACAAAAAAGGAGTTATGCTAACTATACTAACTGCCGATTGTTTGGGGCTTTTGGCGTATGACAGTAAAAATAAAGTAATTGGTGCAGCACATGCTGGATGGAGAGGAACAGAGCAAAATATTGCAAAAAATTTAATAAAAAAGATGCAAAAATTGGGAGCAAAAATAGAAAATATTAAAGTTGCTCTCTCTCCATCTATAAAATCTTGTTGCTACGAAGTTGGTGAAGATGTAGCTAAAAATTTTTACCAATTTAGTGATGCTTTAGTTAAAACTGGTGAAAAAAAGTGGCATTTAGATATATCTATTGTGAATAAGTCCCAGTTAATGGATTTAAATATCAAAGAAGAGAATATTGAAGTAAGTAATATATGCACATCTTGCCAAAATAGTGACTATTTTAGCTACAGAAAAGAGTGCGGATGCACAGGTAGATTTATTAGTTATATTGGTATGGATTTTTGATTTTTAAGACTAAGGTTAAAATTTTATATGACAAAAAGTACAGCGAAGGCACTGCACCCTACAGCCTTAAAAGTATATTTTGCGTTGTATGTAGTACACTTAGAGCAGATATAATTAGCTAAGCCGATTTTTAAACTCGCTATATCCAAACTCTTTAACTAGCTCTATATTGCCATTTTCTCTTAATATAGCGATAGCTGGTAGCTTTATGCCATTAAATGTAGTAGCTTTTACCATTGTGTAGTGCATTTGGTCTTCGAATACTATTTTGTCGCCTATTTGTAATGGCTTATTAAAGCTATAATCTCCCATTATATCGCCAGCTAGACAAGTATTGCCAGCTAATCGATAGGTGTAAGCTAGTTCATTTGGCTTTTTTGCGCCTTGTACCTCCGCACGGTATGGCATAATTATAGTATCTGGCATATGGGCTTCGGCTGAGCTATCAAGTATAGCAATATCTAAGCCGTTGTGTACAACATCTAATACTGTAGTTACTAAAGTACCACTCTCCCAACCTACAGCTTCACCTGGTTCCAAGAAAACTTCTAAGTGCGGATATTTTTCTTTAAAGTTAGTTAGTAAATCTATTAAAAGCTCTACATCATAACCTTTTTTTGTAATATGGTGTCCGCCACCAAAGTTTACCCATTTTAATTTGTGTAGATATTTACCAAACTTATTTTCAAAAGCTTCTAAAACTGCTTTTAAAGAGCTAGAATCCTCTTCGCAAAGGGCGTGGAAGTGTAGCCCATCAATTTGCTCTAAAAACTCCTCTTTGAAATCGCTTGCTTTAATGCCGAGTCTTGAGTATAATCCACAAGGGTTATAAATCTCTACAGGTGCGTGCGATGTCTCTGGGTTTACTCGCAAGCCTATAGAGATATTTGGGTTAATCTCTTTTGCTTTTTTTGCAAAACTTTTTAATTGGTTTTCGGAATTGAATACTAAGTGGTTAGAAATTTTGGCAATTTGCTCTATCTCTTCATCTTTGAAAGCAGGGGAGTAGGTGTGTACCTCTTTTTTAAACTCTTCGCTTGCAAGCAGAGCTTCATTTAAACCACTTGCACAACAACCATCTAAATATTTAGAGACCAAATCAAACGATTTCCAAAGAGCGTAGCCTTTAAGTGCTAGTAGTATCTTTATACCCGTTTTATCTTTTATATTTTTTAATATCTCTAAATTATTTTTTAGCTTATCTTCTTCTAAAAGCCAACAAGGGGAGGGGAGTTTATTTAAAATATCTTCTTTCAATTATCTCTCCATAAGTTTTATTTTGAAGTACTGTTCTCAATAAATTCTTAAACTGTATAAAATACTAATTAACAGATTAAGTACAAATATTATTACAATAGGCGAAAAGTCAATACCTGATACAACAACAAATGGCATTTTCTTTCGTACAAAACTAAAAGCTGGCTCTGTAAGTTTGCGTATTGCTTGTACTATTTGATTGTATGGGTCTGGGTTTACAAAGCTCATAAGTGCGGCAATAATTATTATCCAAATATATATTTGAATAAGTGCTGCTGTCATATTTATAAGTGTATTGAATATTAACGACATTTTGCTACCTCCAGTATGTATGGGTTAATGTATCTGTATATTAGCTCTAAATTTGGGCTTTTGTCGCTACCTGTTAAGAGCACTCTTACGGCATTAATAATACTATCTTTATCTAACGAACTATGATTTTTAATATAATCTATAAACTCATTAAAACTCTCTATATATGGAGCATTTTTTATAATATTAGCTACCTCTTGCACCTCTTTTGTGCAAGGTTTTGGTGCAAAAGTTGCAATTATATGCTTATCTAACTCTTTTATTGTACTAGAATCATCTAAATATAGTTTTAAAAGCTCTCCAATATCACTATCGGCAAAGCCAAATATTTTTGATAGCTTAACACTATCAAAATTCTCTAAATGCTTTCTATTTAACTCTTTTAATTTTTCTAAATTAAATTCTTTAGATTCTTTTGATATATTATAAATATTTAGCCACTCTATAGCATCTGGCAGATAAAAAAGTCCTCTATCTTCGCCACCTACAATAGTTAATAGATAATTTATAATTGCATCTGGTAAAAAGCCCTCTTGCAGTAACCACTTAAGCGATATATTATCTAAATTTTTTATTTTTGGCAAGTGTGCATACTCTATATTACTACTATAATTTAAAAGTTTATGAATATAGATTTGCTTTAATGTATTCTCTATGTTATCTTCTCTAACAATTATTATCTCTATAGATGCACTCATATCATCTACAGCTGTAGCAAAATTATTCGAAGGCAAACCATTTTTATGTATAATTAATATATTGCCTATCTCTTTTGGCATTGCTTCTATTTTTCCTAAAATATTGTCGCTAAAAGTTATATTCTCATCTGGTTTTATAACTCTTACACTATACTTCTTACCACTATTAACTTTTTCTTCTATATCTGCTTGCTCTAACTCTTGGCAATTTTGAGTGCACTCGTTAGCTTCTTCATCGCAAAAACAAGCAAAAGCTTTTTTATCTTTCGTTAAATTAGTAGCTAATTGAGCATAAATATTTAAGTTACTACTCTGGTTTACTACAGCTTCAGTATTTATTGCAAACTTTTTTAAAACATTTATTGCATCTTGAACTTTGGATTCATCTACACTCTCTTTATTGCTATCTTCAACTCTAATAAAAAAGCCACTCTGCTTTTGTTGAGAGATAATATAGTTTAAAAGTGCAACAGTTAAACTGTTTAAGTCTATATCTACATTTTTAGATATCGAATATCTTAACATTTTTATAATCCTAATTAAGAATTTATTGTTGATTATACTGTAATATTTTTTAATAAATTAAAAAAAGTAGTTTATTAGTAGTAATATCCCTCGAAAGAGAGGGAATTAGTTATTTATCGTCGCTACTTCCACCAGTAACTGTATTTACAACTGCACCACCAGCTGAACCTGCAACATCTAAAGTAGTGCTTACAGCTTTACCAGCTAAAGATATAGGTGCTGTAACAATTTGGGTACAACCACTTAAAATAAATAGTGTTGTAATTAATGCTAATATGTATTTCATTTTATGCCTTATAGTTTTTAATGGCTTGTTCTAAAATTTCAGTAGCCTCTTTTTTACCTTTAAAGCCAGTAACTTTTACCCACTTATTTGGCTCTAACATCTTATATGTCTCGAAGAAATTCTTAATTTTGTTTAGAGTATGCTCTGGTAAATCGTCTATTTCTTTAACATCTTTAAATGCTGGATCAATTTTTTCATGTGGAACAGCTAAAAGTTTTTCGTCTATTCCTTTTTCATCTTCCATTACAAGTACACCAATTAATCTACACTTAATAAAACATCCAGGAACTAAAGGATACTCGCCAAGTACTAAAACATCTACAGGGTCTCCATCGTCAGATAGTGTATTTGCTACAAAACCGTAATTTGCTGGGTAAAACATTGCAGAAAATATTACTCTATCTACCTCTATAGCACCACTATCTTTATCTAATTCGTATTTAACATTAGAACCATATGGTACTTCTATAATCGCTTTTACTTCGTCTGGGCATTTTCCTGTACCTATTTTACTTATATCCATATCAATCTCCATAATTTTTTTAGAATTTTAACATAATTTTCTTATGTATTTGCTAGTAATCTCTTACTACTTTATATTCTGGGTCATCACTTTGCTTAATTACACTAGATTTAGCTTGCTTAAGTATTGCAATACAATCTTTACTTAAATGTTTAAGCATAACATTTTTACCAACTTTTTGATATTTTCTATACAAGTTTTCAATAGCATCAGCACCAGAAGCATCTAAAACTTTTGCATTTTTAAAATCTATTATTATATTTTTAGGGTCATTTTCTATATCGAAACTATCCATAAATGACTGAACCGAAGCAAAAAATAGAGGACCGCTCATCTCATATAGTTTTGTATCTTTATCTATCTCTTTTGTTTGTGTATATATTCTTGCATGCTTCCAAGCAAATACAAGTGCTGAAATAATTACACCAATAATAACTGCAATAGCTAAATCAAAAAATATTGTAATTACAGTTACTGTTACCATTACGAAAGCATCCTCTTTTGGCATCTTTTTTAAGTGTCCAAAGCTACTCCACTCAAATGTTCCAATACTTACCATAAACATAATACCAACCAAAACAGCAACTGGAATCAACTGCAAAGTATCTGTAAAAAACGCAACCAAAGCCATAAGCCCAACAGCTGCAGTAAACGACGACAAACGCCCCAAACCACCAGAAGTATAATTAATAATAGATTGCCCAATCATCGCACACCCTGGCATTCCACCAAAGAAACCGCAAGTAAAGTTGCCAAGACCAAGAGCTACACACTCCTTATTACCACTACCACGAGTGCCACTAATTTCATCTAATACAGCAAGAGTTAGCAAAGACTCTATAAGCCCAACAAGTGCAGCGATTACAGCGTATGGTAGAACCATCTTTATAGCATCTAAACTAAATAGTGTATCAGGAATATGAAAGTGTGGAAGTTGCCCTTTATATTGGCTAAGATTAGCTAAATCACCAATAGTTTTTGTTTCAATTCCAGTAAAATATACAAGCAGAGTCAAAGTAACAATCGCAACCAAACCAGCTGGAATAGCCTTTGTAAATTTGGGTAAAAAGTACATAATAGCCATAGAAGCAATAACAACAGCATACATCTGCCACCCCTCACCATTAAAAAACTTAAACTGAGCCATAGCAATTACAATAGCCAAACCATTTACAAAACCATAAATAGCAGGCAGAGGAACAAGGCGGATAAACTTACCAAATTTAAACAGCCCAAATAGCATCTGTATAACACCAGCTAAAATTGCCGATAGAACAATATACTGCAAAACTCCCATAGCAAGTTGGTCGCCACTTAGCCCTTGTGTTTGCAAATAATGCGTAGCCTCTAAAGCCAGCCCAACAAGCACAACAGCAACAGAGCCAGTAGCCCCGCTAATCATTCCCGGCTTACCACCAAGCAAAGAGGTAATAAGCCCCAAAATAAATGCAGTATAAAGCCCCACAATAGGGTTAATACCAACAATAAACGAAAATGCAATAGCCTCCGGCACCAAAGCCACCGCAACAACAAGCCCAGAGAGTATATCGTTCTTGATATTATCAGTTTTATAGTTTTTAATATTAAACATTAAATCAACCTTTTTTAAAATGCGGAAGTTTAACATTTAGAAGCTTAGAGATAGTATTATAGTTTTGCTATAATACTGCCAAGAGCAGAGAGCCTAGAGCTTATAAAGTAGCTTCGCTTTTATTGATAGTTAAATTTGTATCAAGTGCTTATTAATTTCAAACTTTTAACGATACTATCTTGTAAAAAATTATATAACTCTTTTTTGTCATTTATAGTTTTTAGATATTCGCTTCTACTATCATTTTCAATAAGCGGTGGCACAATATTGTTTTGTATAGCCTGATAAGCCATCAAAAGTCGTCCGACTCTTCCGTTGCCATCTGCAAAAGGGTGTATTCTCTCAAACAGTATATGAAACTCGGCAATATCTTCTAGGTTCATACTATTACTTTTAAATTTAAAAAGTAAATTTTCTATATCATTAGAGATCATATGAGGTAAAGATAGCTTTACTTCTACACCCTTAATATATCTCTCATCTAATCTATATGCACCAATAGGTTTAGATACATACTCAGGTGCTACTTTTAGAGCATCTTCAAACATAATAGAGTGTATATCTTTTATAAAACTACTATCTATTATATTGTTTGGATTTGTAGCTTCTCTAACTATTACATCATAAGCTTTAGCAAAGCCAAGTATTACAAGTTGCTCTCCAAGCGGTTTATGCCCAGCAGTATGCCCATACTCTAAAAGCTCTTTAGTCTCACCATAAGAGAGAGTAGTTCCCTCCAATGCATTAGAATGATGAGTAATAGATATACGCAGTTGCCTAAAAAGCTCTTCTCTTTGCTTTAGTGTTAGTTCATTGAGTTTATACACTATTTCCCTTATATGATTTTTTTCTTGCTCCCAAATTGTATTTGGGAGTGTGCACCATTATTATAGCTAAGCAAGCTGATTTTACAAACAAAAAGCGAAGCTACTTTGAAAGCTATACGCTCTAAGCCCTTGGCTCTAAGCTAAATTAATGCCAAGGCATTAATTTAAACTCGTTCAAAATTGCATTGATTATTGGTAATATTAGCTTATTTTTGGTTAATTGTTATTTTGCTTTGTGGTTTTATGGGTCTCGTGGGTATACACTCCCAAATGTAGAGATTGTGAAAAAACTTGGCATTTCTTGGAAGTGAGACTTTAGTCTCACAAAAATGATGCCAATAAATGGTGGTAACAAGATGAGTCTAAAGCCTCATTTCCATTGTTTTCTAAGTTTTTTCACAATCTCGTAATTTGGGAGCGAGCTGAAGAGTCGTTAGCAAAAGCTTTTTGCCAATACCGCGACCATGATAAAATTCCCGCAGGGTAATTTATTGGCTCCTCTGATTTATTACATGGCTTTATGTATTAGAAATCAACCTTTTAAGCTCTTCAACTAAATCTTCACTTGGATTCCATGTCACATCACCTTTTTGAAGTCGTTTTATTAGCTTTGAAACTGAAGTAATTTTATAACATAGGTCTCGAAGAATTCTAGCCATTTCCAACTCTTGTTCAAGTGGATTTCTGTATTCGACTTCAATTTTAGTAGTTTGCTCATTTTGATAATTATAGGAATTTTGAGGTATGGATTTTTTTAATAAAAGTAGTTTTAAGTCCTGAGAATCATCGAAAGATGGTAACAGCTTGGTGTAATAATTTATTTCTTTATTGTCATTGAACGCAAGGTAATAAAGCAAAGACGAATCGTTAATATTAAAATTATTATTCCATGTTGAATATTCGACAACTTTGTTAAATAGGTTAGAAACTATACCTTGTATGTAATCACAATATTGAGTTAAGACCACATCTTTTTGAAATGATTCAATTTCCAAAGATGCTTTAGAATGAATAAAACACAATAATATATCAATATATGCATTGGTACTGTTCTCGATGTTTCGTATTACTTCTAAATTTTTATCTATATCTCCTGTTCGTCTATGAGAAAAATCTTTGTTTAGTTTATTTATTTTAAACTGAAGACTATTGATTAATTCATTAGATAATATTGAGAGATTTTCAAATTTAGGAAGTTTAATTTGTAAATTTGAGTATGAGTTTGATTCCTGCCAATAATTAAATACGGAATTATATTTTTCTCTAATAGATTGCTCAACAGATTTTTCATGGATAGAATGAAGGGCTTCAATGACCGGTGAAAAGTCAACAAGGTTACTACCTTTTTCTTCGGTGGGGCGAATCAATTCAAAAAATTCTGGAATTTTCAGGCTTTCTGATAAATAACCTATTTGTCCATTTTCTCGTCGAAGTCCTATAAATAATTGAGTTGTCTTAGACACTATTATTCCTTTAATAATTTAAGTTGTTACCTACAAGTTTTCTTGCTCCCAAATTGTATTTGGGAGTGTGTACCATTATTATAGCTAAGTAAGCTAATTTTTAGCAGATAAAAATTGAAGCTACTTTGCACGCTCTACGCTCTAAGCCTTCAGCTCTAAGCTAAATTAATGCCAAAAGCATTAATTTAAACTGCACTCTCTTTTAAGTTAGACAACTGTTGTAAATAGTCAGATATTTGAATAAGGCTAAAGGTTACTAAGAATATGAAAAGTCCGGGGAAGAAGCTTACCCACCAGGCTATTTCCATTACTGATTTTCCGCTACTTAGTATGCTTCCCCAGCTCATATTTGGTGGGGTTATGCCTAAGCCTAAGTAGCTAAGTCCGCTCTCTGCTAGTATAGCACCGCTTACGCCAAACGAGAAGCTTACAAAGAATATTGGAGCTAGTAGGGGTAGGAAGTATTTAAAAACTATTTTAAAGTTTGATACATTTGATATTTTAAGCACCTTTATAAATGGTTGGTTCGATATTTGGTAGGCTTGCGAGCGTATTAGCCTTGCTGTACCCATCCAGCCTGTTATGGCGATTACTATTACTAAAATTAGCGATGATGCTTCTATATAGCTAACTAGCGTTAGTAGCAAAAAGAAAGTAGGGAAGGTTAGGAACAAATCTACTACCAAAACAAAGCCTTTATCCCAAAGCCCTTTTAAGTAGCCTGCAAATACGCCATATATTAAGCCAATTAGCGAAGCTATAAGTGCCGAACCAACGCCTATGGCTATAGATACTTGTCCGCCTTTTATTACCCTTGCTAGTAAGTCCCTGCCTAGTCTATCTGTGCCTAGCAAGTGGCTAGCACTTGGGGCTTGCAGTATTGCATCTTTGCTAAATTCGTAGGGCGATACTGTGTATATAAATGGCCCAATAAACGATAGCAGTACAATAGCTATTAAAATAAAAAGCGATACTTTTGGTAGGGCTGGCTTGTTCAAGTTTAATCCTCTATTGTGTAGTAAGTTAGCGAACTTTTTCCGAACTTTTTACGCTTTTGTTTTGTTAGTTTGCCTATTGTCTCTGGCATATCTATATTGGTCATATGCTCTACAATTACCCTTTTTGCAAATGGGTCTTGAATTTGGGCTATTAGGTTTATGCATTTATCGTAAATATCTTCCATACCATCTCTTATGCTAAATGGTGGGTCGAAGTAGAAAAATGTATCTTTGCCTTCCGCTTTTAACTGCTTGTATAGCGAGCCAAATAGCTCGAATGCATCGCCTCTTAGCACATATGAGCTATCTGGTGCAATATTGGCAATGTTATCTTGCAAAATTTTGTATGCAGTTGGGTTTTGCTCTAAAAAGTAGCTTTTGGTTGCCCCTCGGCTAAGTGCCTCTAACCCAACAGAGCCACTGCCAGAGAATAGCTCTACAAAGTTTGCATCTACAACATCGTACGCAATAGAGTTAAATAGCGACTCTCTAAGAATAGACTTAGAGCTTCTTGTTGTATCTATCGCTGGTATTGCTATCTTTTTGCCTTTGTACTTGCCTGCAATTATTGGTGTGGTAAATATTTTTACTCTATTCTTAATTGATGCCAAATTGACTCCATAATCTCTTTCTTTTGTGGCAACCCATCTTTGGCGTAACCATATTTGTTTTGTTAATCTCTGTTTTTGCTGGGTCTGAAATATTGGCTGTACATACTTTTGGCTGTGGTTTGTTACTAACACAACCTGCTAAACCTACAAAAAGTACCATTATAATAATATTTAACTTTTTCATTCTATAACCTTTGTAATTTTTAATAGATTATACTATAATTTAGTTAATACATTCAGGGCATATAGGTGTCTCTATAATAAATTATACTATTAAAAAAAGGTGGCTTAGTGTTAAACTTGTTAAATTTAGAGATTGAAAGAAGATACCTCTTTAATAGTTGCAATATAAAGAAGTTGCTAAAACAAAAAGGTATTAGTTATATTATCGCAGAAATGGAGCAGTTTTATTTAAAAGCTACGAGTGAAGAGACTTTGCGTTTTAGAAAAGAGGATTCGCATTATATTAAAAATATAAAAAAAGGTAGTGGATTAGTTAGAGAAGAGATAGAGAACGAAATCTCTAAAGATGAATACAAAGAGGCAAAAGCTTTAAACC
>WFYP01000229.1 GCA_015490055.1 Nitratifractor sp. | reverse complement strand
CATATAAACAAAGCGATACAATAGAAGATATAAAAGTTATACCATTTTGGGAATATTTTATAAAATAGAGAGATAATATCTACTACTTTTTAAATATCTTGCTATAATATCACAACTTTTACGAAGAGAATTTAATGTCACAAGAAGTCGTTAACGCACACCTTCAATATCATTAACTCGATATTTTATCTTTATTAACAGGTGTTAAAACTTTTACCAAAACTACATCATCTCTACTTTTCTCAACTTCTAATAAATCTTCAGTAAATCCACTCTTAGAAAAGAGAAGATAGTGTTTAACAGGTAATTTTAGTTCTATCTTTTTACTTTTCCTCTCTAACTCTTGAAGTATATCTATGCCTACTTTTTTATTTGAGTATTTGCATTCACCCACCAAGATAAACTCTTCACCTACGCCTACTACATCTATCTCTTCATCTTTGCTCCACCAACGACCAGCTTTTAAAAGAGGATAATTTTTTAGTACAAACTCTACCGATAAATCCTCATAGACTTTTGCTACAAAACTTGAAAAGTTCTCTTTAATTTTTGCCATGGCATAGTTGCTGTTTCCCAACTCTAACTGACTTTTGTAGGGTAAAACATAAGAGAACCAAAACCTAAAAAAGTTATCTTTGATAAAATAGAGTCCCTTTTTACTTTTGTTAGGAAGTTTTTCTGTAATAGGAACCTCTTTATAGATAACCTCTAACTCAATCAGTTTACTAATAAACGAAGTGATATTTTGAACATTTTTATTTAATTTTCCTGCAATGTTACCTAACTTATGCTCCCCATTTGCGATAGTCTCCAAGATTGTAAAGTAGGTCATTGGTTCATTGACCTCATTTTGCAAAATAAATCTAGGCTCTTCATAGAGAAAAGCATTTTTATCCAAAATATTCTTCTCTATGGCTTCAAAAATATCACCACTCGCTTTAAAAAGCTCCAAATATTTAGGCACACCATATAAAACAGTATAGAGTTCAATAAGCTCAATCTCATTTTTTCTAGGAAAAAAAGAGGAGAGATACTCAAAGTTTAAAGCCTCAAGTTTAATACTACTGGTTCGCCGTCCATAGAGAGGTGAACTGTAAGAGAGTGTCTGTTCATACATCATAGAGATAATAGAGCCACAAAGCACCAGATGAATATTTTTACTTTTGAGTATTTCATCGACAATATATTGAAACTGAGAGGGAATAGACTTATCAAGCTTTCCAAGATATTGAAACTCATCAATAACAACTACAACTTTTTTAGAGAGATTCTGTTTGGCTAAATAGGAAAAAATCTGTTCAAAACTCTTTAACTCAATCTCTCTGAGAAACTCATCTTCTAAAAAATCAGCTACCAAATTTTGAAAACGCTTTATGATAATAGGTAGCGATTCAAGCGTTACTAAAAAATATACATAAGGTTTAGATGAAATATACTCTTTTATGAGAGTCGTTTTGCCTACGCGCCGTCGTCCATAGAGTACTGTAAATTTAAAGCCTTGACTTGTGTACTCATCTTCTAGTAGTTTTAACTCTTTTTGACGATTTACAAACATATTTAGCCTTTTATCGTTTTTATATTATTATAATATCAAAACGATAATTAGGTTTGGATGAAATTTATTTTTATTTTACAATCTATCTAAATCTTTTTTAAATATCTTGCTATAATATCACAACTTTTATGGGAGTTATTTAATGTTACAAGAAGTAGTTAATTATTTAGTGCAAACAATAGGCTCTATGGGCTATATTGGGATATTTGCTTTAATGTTTTTAGAGAGTAGTTTTTTTCCATTTCCTAGCGAAGTTGTGATGATACCAGCAGGTTATTTAGCTTATAAAGGTGATATGAATTTAACTTTAGTGTTAATTGTTGGGGTACTTGGCAGTTTAAGTGGGGCTTGGTTTAACTATATTCTAGCTTCAAAATTTGGGCGTGCCCTTTTGCTTAAACTTATGAGCCATGAAAAGGTAGATAAATTAGAGAGCTTTTTTGAAAAGCATGGGCATATTTCTACATTTACCGGTAGGTTAATTCCTGGAATTAGACAATATATTTCGTTTCCAGCTGGTTTGGCAAAGATGAATGGCATTAAGTTTACTATTTATACAGTTTTAGGTGCTGGTATTTGGGTGATTGTTCTTACAATGCTAGGCTACTTTTTAGGGGCAAATCAAGAATTAATTCACAAATACCTAAAAGAGATAACCATAATTACGCTAATTTTAGTTACAATTTTGATTGTTTTTTATGCCATACGGCATAGAAAAGCGAAGAGCTTAGAGCCGAGAGCTTAGAGCTAATTGTGCGACTTCGTCGCGTTTGATATTTGTGGCTATGCCACATTAAAAAAAGCGAAGCTACCTTGTTAGCTCTAGGCTCTAAGCTCTGAGCTCTTCGCTTTTATGACTAAAAGGAATAAAACAAATGAATATTATAGACAGCATTATTTTAGGAATTGTAGAGGGTATTACAGAGTTTTTGCCAATATCTTCTACTGCACATATGATTATTACATCTAATCTTTTAGGTTTAAAACAGAGTGAAGCTATGGTAGCTTTTGAAGTTATTATTCAGCTTGGGGCTACTTTGGCTATTATGCTGATTTATCTGAATAAACTTAATTTAAAAGAGATAGGGCTTTGGAAAAAGGTAATAGCTGCTTTCTTGCCACTAGCTGTAATTGGTTTTATATTTAGGCACCAAATTAAAGAGCTGTTTACAATAACAACCTCAGCTTGGATGTTTATAATTGGTGGTATTATATTTTTTATTGTAGAGTATTTTTACCAAAAGAAAAATGAGAAAGAGTTAATTACTAATGTCGAAGATGTAAGTATGAAACAAGCTTTAATTGTTGGCTTTTCACAAGTATTTGCACTAATTCCAGGTACAAGCCGAAGTGGCTCTACAATAGTTGGAGGAATGCTTAGTGGGCTTAGCAGAAAAACAGCGGCAGACTTTAGTTTTTTACTTGCAATTCCGACAATGCTAGCCGCAAGTGGATATGAGTTTTTAAAAAATATACACACCTTTACAACAATAAATGGCACTGTATTAGCAGTTGGTTTTGTAGTTAGTTTTGTGGTGGCATATATTACTGTAAAAGTTTTCTTAAAATTTGTAGAGCATTACTCATTAAATTGGTTTGGTGCTTATAGAGTTATATTTGGAGTATTTCTGCTATTGTGTATTTGGTACAATCAGGATTGTCCTCTACATAATTAAGTATATTTACAACTTCTGTGCAGTAATGATACTGCACACTATAATTTTACTCTTCAAACCCTATCTGCTTCTTAAAATTAACTATACAATCTGTGCACTCTTTTACTTTGTTAGTTTCCAAGATACTCATAAGTTTTTCTCTATCTAAAATCTCTAATTTATGAGATTTCATAGATATAATGCCCTCTTTTTTAAACTTTGCTAGAATTCTTGAAAATGTCTCTGGAGTTACATTTAATATAGAGGCAATTTCACTATTTTTAAGTCTTTGGAAAATAGACTCTTTACGAAGAATAATATCTGCAACTTTAGCTTCTGAACTAAGAACAGTCTCTTGATGAATAAGCGTAGATAAAAGTGCAATTTTTCCGGTAAGAGAGCGTATAATTGCTTTTGAGAAATCTTTATTAGTTAGTAAATCTTCTATCAAACTAAAAGGCATTAAACCAATTACTCCATCTGTAATAAATTCACAAGTAGCAGGAAATGGTTGATCTTCAAAGTATATATATTCGCCTATAAGAGATGGTGCATTAAGTATGTTTATATGTATCTGATTACCCTTAGGAGTAGTTTTATACATCTTTACACTACCCTCTAATACTATATACATATATTTACTTCTATCACCTTCAAAAAAGACAATACTATTCTTTTTATAATGTTTTTCAAAGAGTTTATCTTTTATCATATTATGGTAAGGTTTTGGTAAGTTTGCAAAAAATGGTATCTCATCTATTTTGTACATATATACCTCCCAAAAGTTGGTATATAGTATCACAATTTATCTAAATTTTTAAATTTTATATAAAAATTGATATAAATCAATTTTTAAATGTAACTTATAGGCACTTTTTACTATTAACTTAAGTTATTTTTCAAACCAGCTTAAATCTTCTTTTAATTTAACTACTTCTCCAACAACGATTAAAGCAGGTGTTGGCAAATCTTTAGCTTTTTGCCAAATATCTTCTAGTGTTCCAATTACTGTTTTCTCTTCTGGGGTTGTACCTTTGCTAATTACTGCTATTGGAAAATCTTTTGGTTTACCAATATCTATGAGTTTTTTAGTAATTTTATCTAAGTTGTGTAGCCCCATTAAAAATACGATTGTATCGTCTGTTTTAAAGTTTTCCCAATGGATTTGTGAATGCTTTTTATTTGGTGCTTCGTGCCCTGTAACAACCCTAAAAGAGACTGTAACACCTCTATGAGTTACTGGTATTCCAGCATATTCAGGTACTGCTATTGCTGATGTAATTCCAGGAATAAACTCGAACTTAATGCCATTGGCTTTAAGATGCAGTGCCTCTTCACCACCACGCCCAAATACCAGTGGGTCGCCACCTTTAAGTCGTACTACAATTTCGTGCTTCAGTGCTAATTGATGCAAAAGTTCATTTATCTCATCTTGAGGAAGTGAATGGTGAGAATCTGCTTTGCCAACATACACAAACTCACATCCATCTTTTGCCTCTTTTAAAATCTCTGGGTTAGCTAAGCGGTCGTAAACTATTACATCTGCTTTTTGTATAGTTCTATATGCCTTAAGTGTTAAAAGCTCTATATCGCCCGGTCCCGCACCTGTTAAATACACCTTACCCATATTAACTCCTTACCATTTTAGCACTCAAATAGCACGATGGGTCTTCTGCCCAAAGGTCATCATAAATTGCCCAAGCACGGCTACGGCTTCCACCATTACATATATCCAAATATCGGCAATTCTCACACTTACCACCCAATTTTCTTGGGTGCTCTCGGAGTCTATTTAGCATATCTGTTTTTGCTTGCCATATGGTACTAAAATCTTCTTTAAATATGTTACCAATAGTGTATGGAAAAAATGGGTCTGGCTTTACATTACCTTTACTATCAATATTTAAAAGCTTTCTTGCTGCACTATTGCCACCCCATGCTTTTAATCTTCTCTCCATTTCATCTGCATATTGTGGATACAATCTTTTAAACTTCTCTAAGAACATTATTGCATCCATCTCCATATTTCCTGTTACTATCTCTATATCTCTGCCTTCATCGTAATACTCAAATGCCTTATTTATTATGTAGTTTACCGCTTCGATTCTCTGCTCTTTAGTAATATCCATCTTTAGATTATCCAAGCCACGCCCACTATAAACTAAGTGCGAAATATAAATTTTTGGTATATTCTCTTTCTCTGCCAAATCAAATATATACTCTAAATCTGGCAGAGTCTCTTTGGTTATTGTAAAGCGAATCCCAACCTTGCTTATACCATAACTATTTAGCAAGCGAACCGACTTCATCGACTCTTCGAATGCACCATTTAAACCACGAAACTTATCGTGTGTTTCGGGTCTGCCATCTATACTTATACCAACATAGTTAAAGGTCTCTAATATCTTTTGAGCATTGCTACTTTTAACATAGAGCCCGTTTGTAGAGAGGTAAGTAATTATACCAAGCTCTTTACAAGCAGCAGCAATATCGTAAATATCGGCTCTTGTAAGTGGCTCGCCACCGCTAAATATTAAAAACTTTATACCATTCTCTTTTAGCTTTGGCAAAGTATCTAAAATATCTTGTGTGCTTAGAGTATCGCGAGAGTCAAGCGTAGCTTTAGAGTAGCAGTGCAAGCACGAGAGATTACATCTATTTGTAAAGTTCCAAATAGCAATAGCTCCATCTAGTGAGCGACTTGGTTTCTGCTGAACTACCGATTTTAGTAAATTGCTTAATCGAAACATTATTTTGCCTTTGTATTATTGCTATCTGTTGCATTAGTATCTGTAGAGTTGTTATCTTTTGGTTTATAACTTAAAATATATTGAGTAATTGCCTCTAACTCATCCTCTTTTAATTTAAAAGCTGGCATCGCATTTCGTTTATATCCAAAAACTTTAGATACATCTTTTGGGTCAGCTATCATCGCTCTAATTTCACTTGCACTTCGTTTACTTGCAATTTGTGCAAACGGTGGAGCAAATGCAACAGCCGTTTGATGATGACACCCCCAACAGTAAGTCTCAAATACCTTTTTACCACTTACATCTGCTATAAGAATAGAGCCAAACATTATAAATATAATAACTTTTTTCATACAATAACCTTTAATTTTAAATTGTAAGACACCTATAATGCCATTATGTTAAGAATTATACATCCGTAAAATGTACTAAGCTTAAAGCTAATAAATAGATATAGAATTCTTAGTGGCACTAAACATCATATCCCAATAATAGACTTCTTGCAAAACTATTTAAATAAATTGCTATTGATTCAAAACAATTTTAGTATAGAATCTACAGTAATATCCTTTCCATATAATGGCTTATGTAACAGAGATTCATCTTTAGGGTTTACTACAAAAATAGTTGGAAAAACAGTTGTATAATACATCTCTATTGGATAACTGTTTTTACCCTCAAAGAGTACAATAACTGGCACTGTTTTACTATTCACTTCTTTAACTACACTATCTTTAGAGAAACAAGTTTTTAAAATAGCTGTAGAGTTTTTACCTCTATTAACTCCTAAAAGAAAAAGCGGTTTTTCGACTATTTTTGCTTTTTGCAAAGCTCTTTCGTAATTTCCCATCCAATGCAGATTTTCTGCAATAATAAACCCACTAAGTAGCAGTAGAAATAGTGCTACTTTTTTCATCTCTATTTTTTATCTTTTCTTTTATAAATAAATATACCCGATGGTTTTTTTACTTGATAAATCTCTCGCTCTTTAAACCATCCTTTTGTATCTATGACATCTACTTCGTTAGCCCCATTTACAGAGACATAAAGATCAGGATATTCGCTAGACCATCTGATATGTAGTACTTTCCCTTTAAAGTGGAAAGTTTTTATAACTTTAAGAGTTTTAGTATCTATTATTTGAACATAAGGAAAATCTTTTCCACTAAATGTTACAGCTATATATTTTTGGTCAGGACTCAAAGATGTAAATACTGGTAAACCTTTTACCTCTATATTTTTTAAGAAGTTAAACTTTTTATCGTAAACCATAACTTTATTATCACCAACTGCTGGAATAAATGTTTTATCATGGCTTAGCGACCAAAATCCAAAATGTGGTATTTTTAAAACTGGTTTATTTCCATCTCCTGTAACTGGAATTAATTTATATTTCATTTTATCTAAATCTATAACGCCAAAACCTTTTGTTAAGAAAAATCCTACAATATAAGTTTTGCCTTGTATCATAGCATCAAATGGCATTTTCCCAACTTTAAACTCTTTTTCTAAAACAAATTTAGGTTTTGCTTTACCAAAGTTTACATCTTTATAGACACTAACTTTATCGTTATCCATTTGGGCAAAAATTAGTTTATCTTTGTAAATTTTAATACCCACATTTTTAGAGCCTGTTTTTATCTTTTGAATGGGCTTTAAATCTCTTGTTAAAATATCTACACTCTTATCGTCATAATTTGCAACTGCAACAAAATTTTTACCAACTACAAAACCAATAGCAGAATTACTTGTTTTATACTCTGCTAATTTTTTCTCTGTTTTTGGGTCGAATTTTACAATATAACCATCACGGCTAATTAAGTAACCATCATTTTTATAAAATTTTATGACGCCATGGTTCATATTATGCATATGCTCCATATGACTTTTCACTAAGCCATCTTCTATAACAGCCACCGACTGAGATTCTCTCTCTACTACAAAATACTTCTCTTTTGCACTAAGTGTAGTTGCAAAAAATGCTGAAACTACAAATAGTATTGCTAGTAAAAATTTCATATACATCCTTTTATTCTAATTATACTAAAACTTAAGTATGTTTTTAGTTGATATTTATCAAATTAGATTAAGATTAATTTAATTTACTCTTATTGTAACACTCTTTATAAGCATTGGTTTTAGTAATTTTCTATTTTTTAAATTTATAGCTTTAGCACAATCGCTTTTTGCTAACTGTACATATAGAGATACTTCTATTTTATCACCTTTTTTTAATATAGGTATAGTATAAAGCAAAGTTTTACTCTCTTTGGCATTTAAGTTATGTACACTACCTTCGGTTGCAGTAGATGGTACTACAATTTTCTTACCATCTCTTTTAAAACTATATGCAAAATATGCCTTCTTATCTTCGCTAGGTTTACTCATATAATTTTGCCAAATACTCTTTTTGTTTCGCAATACATCTATTTTTAAAAATTTAGCTCTTGCTGGTTGTATAATTAAAGGGTGAGGCATTTTATTTATTAGAGTTATTTTTAACTCTTTACCTTCAACTGTAGCATTTATATCTACACCTTTTTTTCTAAACTCTGCATCATGAATTCCCAAAAATTTATGACTTGCGTGATGTTCTCTAGCTCTTCTATCCATCTTTTCAGCACCACCTTCAACTTCTGGCATATGGCATTTTATACAAGATAAAGAGTTTTGATTTTTCCCCATAGCTTTAAAAATAGTAACATTATTATCGTTTAATTTATGAGAATGACAACCCATACAAACCTCTTTTCCATAAATAGGATTAGAGACAGAAGAGTGCTTATCGTTATGGTCTGGATTGCTTAATCTACCATAAAGTGTAGGTTTATAATTTTTCGCTTGTCTTGATTTTATATTAATATTAAATTTATGAGCCTTTTTTACATATGCAATAGTATGGCAAAAATAGCAAGCAACACCATCTGTTTGGGTTTTATTATTCTTATTGGGTCTAGCTTTTCCTGTTACTAAATCTTGCAAATTATCAGCCATTGGCATATGGCACACTGCACATTCATACTTTTTTGTACTAGAGGCATTAGCTACTTTTCTATGTAACTCATCTGTAAAATAACTTTTAGAGTGCATAGATTCTTCAAATTCATTGTAAATAGTCTCATGGCACTCTTTACAAGATTTATTATCTAAATATTTTGGAAAAAGTAGAGATATTAAAAGTAAAAAAAAGTACAATATTCGCATTAACTAATTCCATAGGGTGATTTATTTACACTCTAAAAAGTATAAATAAATCACCCTCCCCATAAGGAGAGAGTAAATATATTAAGCACCAGGAATATGTTGTCTGTGCTCTACTGAATATGTAAATGTAGGTGTTGTTAAGTTTTCGATATACTTAATAAACTTACCTGTCTCAGAATCGTAAATACCAATTCTTCCTGTTGTCCACTCTGAAATCATAGTCCACTTGCCGTGGTTAGCTGGCTCAGCGTGAAGCAATCTTGGTTGTACTGGATTTTTAACAACAGCACCTAACTTAGTTGGTATTGGCATAATCTTCTCTTTACCAAATGCTTTTTCGTTTACAGGTACTGTTACATGTTGAGTTGCGTCCCAAGTTTGTAATACTTTACCTGTTTTAGCATCGATAAGTTTACCTTTTTTCTTACCAACTTCTATAATTCTATCTGTCTCTAAAGTCTCTTTATTAATTAAGTAAACTTTATTATAGTTAGCTGGTTTACCAAGTACACAGTCTGCCCAAATCCATGGTGTATCTTCGCCTGTACCTACGAATAATCCACCACCAGCAGTTTTAATTTTTTTAACAACTTTCCAACCTGGAGATGTCCAAATTACAACTTGTCCAAAGTTCATACTCTGTGTTGCATTAAGTTGTTTACCCATCTTTTTATTATACCAAGATGCACCTTGTCCTGGATGTGGCTTAGATTTTTTACCTGTAAATACTTTTGCAGCTAATTTTTTAGTTTTTAAATCCACAATACCCATTAAGTCGCTTCCTTGAGATGCAACTTGCACATATCTACCAAAATCTTCACCTTTGTTTTCATTTTCAAATGCATCGTGAAGAACTCTACCAATTTTTGGAATATCTCCAACTATTGGGAAGTTTGGTTTAGAGTAATCTACTATGTAAACATGTCCTGCATCTTTAAGTGCGAATGAGAAATAAGGACCATATGGTGTATCTGCAATATATGCTACACGGCTCGGCGTAATTTGACCATCCATATCGATTACACGGCTTGTATCATAAGCTTTTAATGGCTCTAGCGTATGTGCATCACAAAGTACTGCACCACCTGGATTATAATCACCTGCCATTACATACTTACCATCTGGGCTAACTGCCAAACCACGAGACTCTTGACCCACTTGTGCCATTGCCAATGCTGGTTGCCCTGGAGCTCCAATATCAAACATTGTTAATCTTCCAGAACGGCTAATAGAGTAAGCATATCTAGGATTAGCTTTATTTGTTACAGTAACATGCACTGCAAATCCAGCTTTATGACGACTAAGAACTTTACCAGTAGTTGAATCAATAAAATCAACTAAAGATGCATCTCTCTCTGTTGCAAATGTAATATCTTTAACATTTTTAACTTGTGCACCTTTATATTTTAAAGTACCATCTTTAGCAACTGGATACTTCTTTGCTAAAGCATCTACATCAGCAAGTTTAGTCCACGATTTTTTTATCTTTTTTAAATCTAGTTTTAGCTCAACTGTATTTTTCCAATCCATTAACCAATCTACCATACCAGTTGCGTCATCTTTGCTAAACTTATCTTTCCACGCTGGCATTGCTGTATTTTCGCGACCATTAAGAATTGTCTCTGCTAAGAACTCTCTATTCTTCTTTTTTAAAGCTTTTGGTCTTAAGTCTGCACCAACACCACCTTGATGAATTGGTCCATGACACCCCTGACACTCTTTTTCATAAACTTTTGCAAAGTTCATTTTAGATGTACCAGCCATAGCCAAAGTAGCCACAAAACTTGTAGCTACCAGCATATTTAATAATCTTAAAC
>WFYP01000228.1 GCA_015490055.1 Nitratifractor sp. | reverse complement strand
ACCCAATATAGCAATAATCTACACTAATTACGACTAAATTACTCCTATTTAATAATTTTTTTGCTAAAATCCTTGACATAGAGTTTAAACTTTGCTATAAAGTTATCAAAAGATTTGTTTTATTAATACAAATCAAAAATAAATAAAAGGCTATAAATGGCACAAGAAGAAGTAAACAAAGCCATAACTGGCGAGTATAATCTTGGTTTCGAGATAGACATCGAGCAAGATACCGTACCGCCAGGGCTAAATGATGATGTAATAAAGTTTATATCAGCTAAAAAAGATGAACCAGAGTGGATGCTAGAGCTAAGACTTAAAGCATACCACAAGTGGTTAGATATGGAAGAGCCAGAGTGGGGTAAATTGCATTATGAAAAGATAGATTATAACTCTATCTCTTACTTCTCGGCACCAAAGCAGGCACCGGAATCTTTAGACGAAGTGGACCCCAAGATTTTAGAGGCATACGAAAAGCTAGGTATTCCATTAGAAGAGCAAAAACAGTTGCAAGGTATTGCAGTAGATGCTGTTGTAGATTCTGTTTCGGTAAAGACAACATATAGCGAAGAGCTTAAAAAACATGGTGTAATTTTCTGCTCTATCTCAGAAGCTATAAAAGATTATCCAGAGCTTGTTAAAAAGTATATGTTTAGCGTAGTTCCAATGACAGATAATTACTTTGCAGCACTTAACTCAGCAGTATTTACAGATGGTACATTTGTATATATTCCTAAAGGTGTGCGTTGCCCAATGGAGCTAAGTACTTACTTTAGAATTAATGCTATGAACACAGGGCAGTTTGAGCGTACGCTAATTGTTGCAGACGAGGGCAGTTATGTAAGTTATAACGAGGGTTGTTCTGCACCTACCAGAGACGATAACCAACTCCACGCAGCGGTTGTAGAGTTAGTTGCTATGAAAGATGCCGAAATTAAATACTCTACAATTCAAAACTGGTACCCAGGCGACGAAGAGGGCAAAGGTGGAATTTACAACTTTGTTACAAAACGCGGAATTTGCGAGGGTGATAACTCTAAAATTTCATGGACACAGGTAGAGACTGGCTCGTCTATTACTTGGAAATACCCAAGCTGTATATTAAAGGGCGATAACTCAGTAGGAGAGTTCTACTCGGTAGCTGTAACAACACTTGCACAACAAGCCGACACAGGTACAAAGATGATACATCTTGGTAAAAATACAAGCTCTACTATTATCTCTAAAGGTATTTCGGCTATGAAGGGTCAAAATACATATAGAGGTTTAGTTAAAATTGGTGCAAAAGCAGAGGGTGCAAGAAACTTTAGCGAGTGTGATTCTTTGCTAATTGGTAGCCAGTGTGGAGCACACACTTTCCCTTATTTAGAGAGTAAAGATAGTGTAGGGCAGGTTGAGCACGAAGCGACAACTACAAAAATCAGCGACGAGCAACTATTCTACCTAAGACAAAGAGGTATAAACGAAGAAGATGCTGTAAGTATGATTGTACACGGTTTTTGTAAAGAGGTATTTTCGCAACTTCCTATGGAGTATGCGGTAGAGGCTAGAGCATTATTAGAATTAACATTAGAAGGAAGCGTTGGATGAGTAAAGTATTAGAAATTAAAGATTTAAAAGCAAAAATAGGCGATAAAGATATTTTAAAAGGTTTAAACTTAGATTTAGAAGAGGGCAAAGTACACGCAATTATGGGACCAAACGGTGCTGGTAAATCGACTCTATCTAAAGCGATAGTAGGGCATTACGATGTAAATGTTACAGATGGCGAAATTATCTACAAGGGTAAAAATATCGTAGATGAAGAGCCGGAAGAGAGAGCATTAGATGGTATATTCTTAAGTTTCCAAAACCCTGTAGAGATACCTGGAGTTAATAATGCATACTTCTTAAGAACAGCAGTAAATGCAAGACGCAAACACTTAGGTTTACCAGAACTTAATGCCGCAGAGTTTTTAAGAGAGATGAAAGCTCTAGTTACAGAGCTTGGTATGAAGCCAGAGTTAATTAACCGTAGTCTAAACGAGGGCTTTAGTGGTGGAGAGAAAAAGAGAAACGAAATCTTGCAAATGATGATGCTAGAGCCAGATGTTATAATACTAGACGAAATCGACTCAGGACTAGATATCGACGCACTTAGAGCCGTAAGTGAAGGTATAAACAAAATGAAAGATGGCAAAAGAAGCTTTTTAGTAATTACACACTACAGCCGTATTTTAGACTATATTAAACCAGACTATATTCATGTATTAAAAAATGGACAGATAGTACATACTGGCGGTTCTGAATTGGTAGAACAACTAGAAAAAGAGGGTTATAGCTCTTTTGAGGAGAAGTAATGAAATTGGATATTCTGAATGCTCTTGATAGTAGCAGCCTTTTAAAAGAGTTTAATGCAAACTCTTCAAAGAGTATTGCTGCCTCTGCTCTTGCAAAGATAAAAGTGCCAAATAAGAAAACAGAGAAGTATAGATATTTCGATATCGAGCCTCTAGTTTCTAAAGATTGGAAACTTTGCGAAGTAAAAGAGCAGAATGTAGAAGCAAGTGGTAAAAAAATTGTTATAGAAAATGGTGCACTATTAAATAGTGGCGATATAGATGGCGTAAGTGTAGAGCTAGCGGAGTTTAGCGATATAGATGCCGAGCACTTTGATGGTCTGTACTTTTTAAGCCACCTAATGGCAGCAAAAGCTATTGTAATTAGATGTAGCAAAGATTGTAGTTTTGAGATAGAGCATATCTATACATCTAACGAGTGCCTAATAAATTATAGAGTTGTTATATTAGTCGATGCAAATACGCATTGTCAAGTATCAGATAGCTTTAAAGGCGAAGCGAAAGGTAGTTTTATACTTAGTGGTTACGATATTTTTGTATCAAGAGATGCATCGCTGAAGTTTGTAAAGACACATACACTAAATAGTGCAAACTATACGCCAATATTTACAAGCAGATACAAAGTAGATAGTAATGCAAATTTAAAACTTAGTAGTTTCGATTTTGCTTTTGATAATGGCTTAAACATATTTAGAGTAGAGTTAAAAGAGAGTGCAAATATAGACGCTTCTCATCTGTTATATGCAACAGAGAATTCAAAATATGGTATTGTATCAGAAATAGTGCACGAAGGTAAAAGCTCAACTTCTAGCCAAATTGCAAAGTCTATATTAGATAAAAAAGCAAGAGGAATTTTCGATGCTCTAATTCGCGTACAAAACAGTGCGAAATGGACAAAAGCACACCAAAACTCTAAGTCTGTACTACTAAATAGTGGTGCATATATGGCAAGCAAACCACAACTAGAGATATACATAGACGATTTAGAAGCAAGCCACGGCTCTACAACAGGGCAGTTAGATGAAAAACAGCTATTTTATCTACAATCTCGTGGTATTGCAAAAGATGATGCTAAAAAAATGCTAATTTTAGCATTTGCTCACGAAATTATTGCAACAGTAGATGATGAGTACTTAGCAAACAAAATATACGCACAATTTGAACAAGCATATTACGGAACTTACGAGTTAGATTGTATGAAAACTTGTAACAGTTGCGAAGAATCAGTATTAGGAATTGATCAATGAAAACAGTAGAAGAAGTTGTAGCAGAATATAAAAGTGATTTCGAACTTTTCGAAGATGCAAACTCTAAATTAGAGTACATTTTCGATTTAGGTAAACGTCATACAACTTTGCCCCAAGAGGAGAAAAACGACAGCACATTCATAGTTGGCTGTGCATCTCCAGCGTGGCTTGTTGGCGAGTGTAAAGATGGAGTGTTAATTCTAAGAGGTGAGGGTAGTAGCGAAATGGCAAAGGGTATGATAACTCTGCTTATGGATATTTTCGGCAATAAAAAAGCAGACGACATTTTAAACTTTAACCCAGAAAAACTAAACGAATTAGGAATTGTAGAGCTACTATCTCCGGTAAGACAGCAAAGCTTGCAATCATTCTTAGAAAAAGTTTACTCATACGCAAAAAGATGTAAAGAAGGAACCTTATAATGGCAGATTTAAGAGATGTAACACCAGAGCAGACAAAAGAGAGAGTAATAGAAGAGTTACAAAAAATCTACGACCCAGAACTACCTGTAAATATTTATGACTTAGGATTAATTTACGATGTAGATTGCTGGAAAGATGAAGTAAGCAAACTAAACAAATGCAAAATAACAATGACCCTAACATCAGCAACATGCTCGATGAGCGAAGTTATAGTAGATTTAGTAAAATCAATCCCAAGCCGAATGGATGGCGACCTACTAGATTTAGATGTAGAACTAGTATTCGACCCACCATGGGACCAAAGCAAAATGACCGACGAAGCTAAGCTGGCAATGGGACTGTTGTAGTTGGTTGATGGTTTATTGCTTATAGTTTATAGTAAGGAGAGTGTAGTGTTTTTACTATGTTTAAAATAAAACTAACAATCTTTAGTTAATCTATCGTACTTATCATGATTCATAATATCTTGAAAATAGACGATATTATCTTTATGTGTTAGTAAAATTCTATATCCACTATTTCCAAGAACTCTAATAGATTGCTTGTGCTTGTCTCTTTTACAAACAATGTTTTTAAGATTTAGTTTACCATGTGAGGGGTTAGCTTTATAGAGTTCTTCAGTCTCTACAATAAGAGCTAACGAAATTTTTTTAGCTACTTTCTTTTTGCTTCACTCATATTTAGCATCGAATTTAAGAAGCATGGCGATGTTCCAGAATTAAATTTCCAATCTCCATTTCTAATTTTGCCATTTGTGTTAAAACTTCATCAAGAATCTTTTTTGTTTTTGCATCTTCACTTTTTTTAAAAATATCCTCTATCACTTCATAGTTATCATCAAGATTAAACTGCAAGGTACGAAGTTTATCTTCATCAAAATTAAGCTCATCAAGAATTTCACGAAAGCCTTTTACCATCATTAGAGCAATTTTAATTGCATTCTCTGTTTCAACACTTGTTAAACTATTTAACGATTTAAAATACTCAACATTAAGAAGAGGCATATAGTGC
>WFYP01000227.1 GCA_015490055.1 Nitratifractor sp. | reverse complement strand
CCTACAAAATATATTGAAGTTGCGAATGTTGTACTAAATAGAGCAATAGATAGAATATTTGCCCAAACTATTGGAGATTGGGCTAAGATATTGGTTTTGAATTTTACTATAAAAATAAACTCTAAAATAGCAACAAATGCGTAAAGCCAAAAGCTATAAACAAGAGGATTTACTTTGGAAGCTTTGGCACTTAGTATTGTCAAAATTGCCCAAGTAAAGGCTGCTATTACAAAATAGAGGTTTTGAATTTTAAGAATCTGCTCACTACTAAAGCTAAATACATTTAGAATTGTCATTACTCCAATAGCCCCTAAAAGCAATGCAAAAAATTGCTCTTTTTTGAGCATCTTTTTCGATATTATGGCTGTAAGGGTAAAAGTTGCTATGGGAATAAGTGTGGTTACAAATGCTCCACCAAGGCTAGCTGTACCTAAGTGAGTACCTTCTATAAATAGC
This sequence comes from Nitratifractor sp., assembly GCA_015490055.1. Classification (GTDB taxonomy): domain Bacteria; phylum Campylobacterota; class Campylobacteria; order Campylobacterales; family Sulfurovaceae; genus JAADEQ01. Next base: position 2,898 of record WFYP01000227.1, on the reverse strand, counting down.
CAAGTGTAAATTATCATAATAATACTGTTTACAAAGGCATTTAGTAAGCTTGCTTTGTCTATTTTAATAGAGAGTTTTAGAAACCAAAGTATTGGTAACATACTTACAGCCGTAATAAAATAGCGATAGAAGATAATTTCGTGAACGCTTAAATACTCAGTTAGATACTTTGCATGAACCCAACTAGCACCCCAGCCAATCATAGCTATGAACATTAAAAAGTAGAACATAATATACCTTGTTTTAATATGCAGTATTATATCACAGCTTATTAGATAGACTTGGAAAATATATGATATACTTAGCTTATATATCGATATTGTAGGAGTATTTATGAAAAATTTAATATTAACTCTATTTTCAATGCTATTGGTTTCGGGTTGTGGAGGTTCAGACGGACTTAGCGACTCTTCTACTTCTAGTTCCAAATCAAAAGTTTTAAATAGTGCCACAACTTGGCAGTGGCAACTGCAAGGTGAATTAAACAAAAGTTATAATGTTAATTTATACGATATTGATCTTTTTGATACTTCTAAAGAAACAATCAAAGAGTTAAAAAAGAGTGGCAGAGTTGTAATTTGTTACTTTAGTGCAGGTAGTTACGAAGATTGGCGAGATGATGCCAACACTTTTCCAGATGAAGCACTTGGTAAAAAGATGGATGGCTGGGATGAGCGTTGGCTAGACATTAGAAACAGCCAAATTAAAACTATTATGCAAAACAGACTAAAACTAGCAAAAGATAAAGGTTGCGATGGAGTAGAGCCAGATAATGTAGATGGCTATAGCAACGATACAGGCTTTAATTTAAATCCACAAGACCAACTTAAATACAATAAATTTTTATCTAGTGAAGCAAAAAAATTGGGGCTTTTAATAGGTTTAAAAAACGATTTAGACCAAATTAAAGAGCTAGAGCCACACTTCGATTTCGCCCTAAACGAACAGTGCCACGAGTATAACGAATGCGACCTTTTAACTCCATTTATCGAATCTAACAAACCAGTATTTAACGCCGAGTATGCACAAAAATATGTAGATAATACAGATGGTGCAAGAGACAAACTCTGCACCGATGCAAAACAAAGAGATTTTAGAACCCTAGTACTACCGCAAGATTTAGACGGTAGTTTTAGGTTTAGTTGTGATTAGTAGTTGCTATTTATGAAAATGTTTATCAACTTTTTCATTATATAGTTTTCTGTAGGCTTGTATCTCTACAAATTTTGTGCCATTAAACTCTTGCGGGAAGAGATCATCTTTTGGTGCTATAGCTAGATACTTTTGCTTATCATTTTTAATATCTATAGCTTTTCCACTATCATCATCAAGATGTGTAATAAAACGTATTATAATACAACATGGAAACGAATCATGACAACAATCCATGCCATCTTCACTAACATTAGACATTTTTACTAAATCAGCAAAGTCTGCTTTACCTCCAGTTTTACCTTCTTCTTGAGCTTTGCTAGTACCTTTAGGCAGTATTATGGGAGTGTTTTTATCTAAAACATAACCCTTTGGGAAATCTAATTTTTGTAAAAGATTATTTTTAAAGTTTTTTAGAAACTGAGCTTGTATATCTTGATTTGTAAACACTTCTTGATTAGTAGCAACCTTATCCATTTCGTTTAGTGTAAATATCACAGTGTCCTTTGTATGTAGTGCTTGAATAGTAGTTGCTTTTTTAAACCTATCTTTATAAAAAGTAGCATCTTTCTTTGTACCACCTCCACCACAACCAACAATTAAAAATAGTGCAATTAATGTCACTCCTAATGTTAAAACTCTCTTTTTCATGATTAATCCTTTGTGTTATTTTTCATATTATGACACAAGAGTGTAACGAAGTGTAATATTTAGTATTACTTAAGACAAAGTCTTAAGTTTTTAATTTAGAGGGGTTAGAAGTTTGTTTTTTAAGAGAACATCTTTAATGTTATTTTTTACCCAGCCCTTTATCCACCGCTTTGCCAAAATCATCTCTAAGTTTTGGCACGCTTACCAAGCTTCCGCCATAGAAGTAGTCATCAAGCTCTACTTTTTTCTTTAGCCCTTGTATCTCTTTTGGTGCTTCAGGTAGCACTGCTACAAATGGTTGGCTGTCGTTGTTTTCATCTACATCGGAATTGTCATCAAGATGGGCAATAAAGCGAACTATAATAAAATCCGGTATGCCATCTTCACAGCATGGTGGCGGTCCTACTTGTCTAAAAGTATCCGTAAGTTCACCAAGCAAATCCATCGACTTATTGCCGTTTATTACAGTGGTACTGTTCTCATCGTTGGGAATTAAAATAGCAGTTTTGTTATCCATGTTATACCCATCTCCATTTGCTAATTTACCTTCCAATCTATTTTTGAATCGCTCTATAAATTGCAATTTATATGCTTCATCCGCCTGGGTTGTGATGTTAAGGTCATCTAAAGATTTTTTTACTTCGTCTAGCGTAAAGAGTGTTGTCTTTTTTGTATGAAGAGACTTTATAGATGTATAATCTTTATACGCCTTTTTATAGTAAGACGCATCTTTTACAACTGAGTCTCCACCGCCACCGCAACCACTGATTGTAAATATAGTTGCTACTGTAAAACCGAGTGCTAAAATTCTCTTTTTCATAATTAATCCTTTGTATTATTTTTCATATTATGACAAAGAAAAGTAACGAAGTGTAATAATATTATTTTTTACTTTTAATTACTTTTATATGATATAATAAATATATATAATATAAATACATAATTAAAAGAGATACTATGATTTTTCTTAATAAAATTTTCTCTCATAAAATGGAGTTTGATGAGAATGAAATAATACTAAAACATAAAATTACATCTATGCTTTATCTATCCCTTCTTGGAGGTTTAGGACTTTTAATGTTTTCTATATTTAGA
>WFYP01000226.1 GCA_015490055.1 Nitratifractor sp. | reverse complement strand
AATATATGCTTCTCTTTCATTTTTTTTAACGGAAATTAAATAAACCTCTTTTTCCAAAAATCTCAAATTGTGCAGGAATGCTCAATAAATTGAGCATAGTTTAAGAGTTGATTTTGTATCTATTGTCATAAAGTTGCTTGGATATTTCTGTTATTTTTTTGTTGTGCATTAATCCTTCGATTAAATCGTTATCTATATTGTCAATTCCATAATAAGCACCAGCGATTGAGCCGTAAATTGCTCCTATTGTGTCGCTATCTTTTCCTAGGTTTATTGCTTTTAGTAGCCCTTCTTTAAAGTTGTTGCTATTGTAAAAAGCCCACAGAGTTGCTTCTAGTGTGTGTACTACATAACCGCTACTATTAATTTCATCTTCAGATTTATTTTTATAACTGCCTTGGAGGATGTTTATAATTTCAGAATTGTAACTGTAGTTTTTGTCGTATTCGAACAGATAGTAATCTGTATACTCTTTACTTAAAATGTCATCTTTACTAAAGCCTTTGTAGAAACCGTAAAGTAGCCAAGTATATGCTATGCAAGCATCGGCACATATTTTTAATTTGTGTGTTGTATATGAGCTTTTTTGTGCACATTGCATTGCTTTGTTTAAATCTTCCATATAGTAAATAGCTATGGGTGCTACTCTCATTAATGAGCCATTTCCTGCACTTCTATTATTTCCTATTGTGCATACTGTACTCTTCTTACTTAGATAATTTAAAAGTGCTCTATAAATTTGCTTTCCGCAACCTACGCTAACACCTGTGGCACTCATGTAGCCATCTTTTAGCCAAGAACAATATTTTTGTAATTGGTCATCGGTATCGCAACCATTTTTATCTAATAGGCTCTGAGCCAGGCATAGTGTCATTGCTGTATCGTCCGTGTATGCTCCAGCTGGTAAATTAAATTTACCTCCGCTTCTGTAAAATTCTATAGGTTCAAAAGTGCCCCTCTCTTTAAATTCAACTGGTGCACCTAAAGCATCGCCGATTGCAAATCCTACTATTGAGCCTATAGCTTTATTTTTTTGCATTATATTAACTTTATCTCCACTCGCTTATTAAAAGCTTTAGCTAGTTTTTCTATGAAATCTATGCCAATATTAACAGTACCGTTTTCAATTCGGCTAATAACTGCTTGTGTAGTGTTTAGCTTTTGGGCTAGTTGAGCTTGTGAAAGATTGTATGTGTTTCTTATATTAATAAGTTGCTTAATTACCGCATATCTAAGTTCTATATTTTCCCATTCATTTTTGAACTCTTCATCTTGTAGTTTTTCATTTAAATGTTTTCTGAAATCACTCATTGTTTAGTACCTCCTTCATTCTTATTTTTACTAATTCTATCTCTTTTTTTGGGGTCTTTTGAGTTTTTTTAATAAAACCATTAAGCATAATAAACTCTTTACCCGTGTAAGCAAAATAGATAATTCTATAAATTCCTTTTTGGTCTTTAACTCATATAGTTTATCTTCTAACGGCTTCACATATGGGGCTTTAAGATTGATATTAAAATCTTCTAGTAGCTCAAAGGCTCTAAATATTTTAACTTGAAGTTTGATTTCTAAAGTATCAATCCACTCTTTAACAGGTTGTTTGCCCATATTATCTGTGAAGTAATTTACCGACCATTTCATAAGAGTATTATATCTAATAAGATATAAATATGTAAGGGTATAGTTTAAAAAGCTTATCATTTTCTTGCTAAGAAACAAAAATATACACTTTCCCCATTTTTTGTAATAAATGTTTATTATTGGTGTAAATATGATTATTTTATAGTATAATTTTTATATAAACTTAGTCTATAAAGGTTGGTTATGCAAGATTTGCTTTTAGAGAGCGTTAAATATATGATACTTGGGATGGGGATTGTTTATTTGTTGTTGTTGCTTATTGTTTTTTTAACTAAGTTGCAGTCTCGTATTATTACTAAATATTTTGCGAAAAGTAGTAGCGTAGAACCTGTGCAGAGTGTGCAAATTGAAAAAGAGAATATAGAAGATGATAAAGCGGTAGTTGCAGCTATTGTGGCGGCTGTTTCGGCTTATAGAAAAGGAAGATAGATGTCTAAAAAATATATAGATATAATGGATACAACATTTAGAGATGGCTTTCAGTCTGTCTTTGGTGGTAGAGTTTTGATGGATGACTTCTTGCCAGCAGTTGCAGCAGCTCGTGAGGCTGGGATTTCGCATTTTGAGTTTGGTGGCGGAGCTAGGTTTCAGTCGCTATTTTTCTACCTTCAAGAGAATGCATTTGAGATGATGCAACGCTTTAGAGATGTTGCCGGACCAGAAGCGAATTTGCAGATACTAGCAAGAGGTATAAATACTGTAATGTTAGATACTGCAAGCCGTGAGATGATAGACCTTTTTGCTAAACTTTTTGCAAAGTATGAAACAACTACAGTTAGAAATTTCGATGCCTTAAACGATATGAGAAATTTAGAGTTTAGTGGCGATGCAATTAAGCGACACGGTATGATGCACGAAGTTGTAGTTACTATGATGGACTTACCACCGGGGTGCTCAGGTGCTCATACGGCTGAGTTTTATAAAAATAAGGTAGTAGAGATTTTAGATAGTGGTATAGATTTTGACTCTATCGCTTTTAAAGATGCTAGTGGTACATCTAATCCTGCTAAAATTTATGATGTAATAAGCTCTACACGAGAGTTGCTAGGTGAAGATATGCATATAAGATTGCACACCCACGAAACTGCTGGTATTAGTGTGGCTTGCTATTTGGCAGCACTAGAGGCCGGGGCAGATGGTATCGATTTGGCGGCTGCACCTGTTAGTGGGGGAACTAGCCAGCCAGATATGCTTACTCTTTTGCATGCTACTAAGGGTATGGGTTATAATCTTGGCGATTTAGAGATTAGCAAAGTGGTGAAGTATCAAGAAGTTTTGCAAGAGCAGTTAAAAGATTACTTCTTGCCACCAGAGGCTACGAAAGTAAACCCTATAATTCCGCTTGCTCCAATGCCAGGTGGTGCACTAACTGCGAATACTCAAATGATGCGTGATAGTGGTAATTTAGAGATGTTTGATAAGGTAATACACGCTATGGGAGATGTTGTAAGCAAAGGTGGATATGGAACATCTGTTACGCCTGTTTCGCAATTTTACTGGCAACAAGCTTATGCAAATGTGATGTTTGGAGATTGGAATAAGATAACCGAGGGCTTTGGTAAAATGGTCTTAGGTTACTTTGGTAGAACGCCTGTAGTGCCAGACCCTGAGATTGTAGAGAAAGCTAGCGAGCAGTTAAAGTTAGAGCCAACTACAAAAGACCCACTAGATATTGCAGATGCTGATGAGAAAAAGTCTATAGCTTATTGGCAGAGTGTTTTAGAAAAAGAGGGCATAGAAGCTACTGAAGAGAATATATTTATATCGGCAGCTTGCAAAGAGAAGGGTATAGCGTATTTAAAAGGTGAATCGCCTTTAATGGTTCGAAAAAATAGTGAGAGCAACGAGAAAAAAGTTACAACAGAGATAAAAGAGGCGAAGATGAGAGATAATGAAGTAGAGAATTATACAGTTGTAGTAGATGGCAAAAAATATAGCGTGCAAGTTGCAAAAGGGAGCGATAGTATAGAGTCTATAACTCCTAAACCAGTAGAAGAGCCAAAAAATGTAGTTAAAAGTTCAGGAAATGTAGTAGATGTCTTTGCACAAGTACCTGGAACTGTTTGGAAAATTCATAAAAAAGTTGGTGATAGTGTAGAGTTAGGCGAGATTATAATGATGCTAGAGGTTATGAAGATGGAGATAGAAATTGTAGCTCCAAAAGCCGGAGTTGTAGAGTCTATTGAAGTAGATTTAAATCAAAATGTAGCCGAGGGGCAACTGTTAGCTACAATAGCTTAAGGTAGGGCAGATTATGAAAGCAATTTTACTTTTAATTTTAATGGCATTTACATTTGCAAATGCTACAAGTGCCGATATAGAGCAGGCTAAGAAGGCAAAAGTTGTCTTAAAGCAAGATATAAAAGCCGAGAATAAAAGCTTAACTCAACTGCTTAAAGATTTTTATAAAACAACTGGAATATACGCTATGTTAAACCCAAAAGATGGTGTTGTAAACAACGAAGGCAAGCCTGTTAGCAAGTTTTATCAAAGTTGGGGCAGGCTGATAATGTTTATTATTGTCTTTATTCTATTTTACCTCGCTATTGTTAAAAACTTTGAACCTCTTCTTTTGTTGCCTATTGCCTTTGGTGGCTTTTTAGCAAATATTCCAATAGCCAATATGACAGGCCCTGATGGGATGCTAGGAATTATTTATAATATGGGTGTAGCAAACGAATTTTTCCCACTTTTAATATTTATGGGAGTAGGGGCGATGACTGACTTTGCACCGCTTTTAGCCAACCCAAAGACTGCAATATTAGGAGCTGCGGCTCAGTTTGGAATTTTTGGCTCGTTAATTGCAGCGGCTGCACTTTCGCAATATACTTCGCTTTTTGATTTTACACTAAAACAGTGTTCGGCAATTAGTATAATTGGTGGTGCAGATGGTCCAACATCTATATTTATCGCTTCAGCACTAGCACCAGAACTGCTTGGGGCTATTGCGGTTGCTGCATACTCTTATATGGCTTTAGTGCCAGTAATTCAGCCACCAATTATGCGAGCACTTACAACTAAAAAAGAGCGTCAAATTGTAATGAAAGTTGGAAGAAAAGTGCATAAGTTAGAAAAAATTCTTTTTCCACTTATGATTTTGGTTTTAATTGCACTTTTGCTTCCAGAGGCTTCGCCACTTATGGGGGCTTTTGTATTTGGTAATTTTGCTAAAGAGTCTGGGGTTGTAGATAGACTATCTGATACGATGCAACACTCTTTAATAAATATTGTTACAATTTTTTTAGGTTTAGCAGTTGGTTCTAAGCTAGAAGCTGATAAATTTTTAGTACCAGAAACATTGGGAATTATGATTATAGGTTTGGCAGCTTTTGCTGTTGGTACAGCCACTGGCGTTTTAATGGGTAAATTGATGTCTAAATTTTCAAAAGAGCCTATTAATCCATTAATTGGAGCAGCGGGGGTTTCTGCTGTTCCTATGTCGGCGAGAGTTGTCAGTAAAGTTGGTTCTGAAGAAAAAAATGGTAATATTCTATTAATGCATGCGATGGGTCCAAATGTGGCAGGAGTCATTGGCTCTGCTGTCGCGGCAGGCGTATTACTATCTATATTTAATTAAAAGAGGAAAAAATGAGCAAGGTAGAAGCAAAAGATCTTGAGCAATATGGTATTAAAGATGTTGTAAGTGTAAGTTACAATCCAAGTTATTCTAAGTTAGCAGAAGACGAAGATAAAAAGGGAGAGTGCACATTTACTGATAATAATACAGCTATGGTAGATACAGGTATTTTTACAGGTAGAAGCCCCAAAGATAAGTATTTTGTTAAGCAGATGCCATCAGAAGAGCATATAGCTTGGGGCGATATTAATCAGCCTATTTCTAAAGAGGTTTACGAAGATTTATTTAAACAAACTACTGCACAATTAAGCGGAAAAGAGCTGTATGTTGTAGATGCTTTTGCAGGTGCTAGTAAATCTAGTAGAAAATCTATCAGGTTTATTACAGAGATTGCTTGGCAGGCTCATTTTATCGAAAATATGTTTATTATGCCAACAGCAGAAGAGTTAGAGAATTTCGAACCAGATTTTGTATTTTATAACGCTTGTAAGACAGTAAATAAGAATTATAAAGAGCAAAATTTAAATTCCGATGTTTATGTAGCATTTAATATCGAAGATAACTCAGCAGTAGTTGGTGGTACTTGGTATGGTGGAGAAATTAAAAAGGGTATCTTTACTATGATGAACTATTGGCTACCACTAGAGGGCAAACTATCTATGCACTGCTCTGCAAATGTTGGTAAAGAGGGCGATGTTTGCCTATTTTTCGGATTATCTGGAACTGGTAAAACAACACTTTCAACTGACCCAAATCGTGCACTTATCGGAGATGACGAGCATGGCTGGGATGATGACGGCGTATTTAACTTCGAGGGTGGATGCTACGCAAAAGTTATCGATTTAGATAAAGATAGCGAACCAGAGATTTATAATGCAATTAAACCGGGTGCACTTTTAGAGAATGTTGTTGCAGATGAAAATGGTAGAGTTGATTACTCAGACAAATCTAAAACAGAGAATACAAGAGTTAGTTACCCAATAGAGCATATCGAAAATCATCAGCCAGACCTTACTGCTGGGCATCCAAAAAATATTATCTTCTTATCAGCAGACGCATTTGGTGTTTTGCCTCCTGTAAGTAAGCTAACTAAAGAGCAAGCAATGTATTACTTCTTGAGTGGATATACTGCAAAAGTTGCTGGTACAGAGCGTGGAATCATAGAGCCACAAGCTACATTTAGTGCATGTTTTGGAGAAGCATTCTTGCCACTACATCCAACAGATTATGCAAAACTTTTAGGTGAAAAAATCGATGAGCACGGTGTAAATGTATATTTAGTAAACACAGGCTGGACTGGCGGAGAGTACGGAACTGGTAAGAGAATGAGCATTAAAGATACAAGAGCATGTATTAATGGTATATTAAATGGCTCAATCAACGATGCAGAGTTTGAAACTTTAGATGTATTTAACCTACAAGTTCCAAAAGAGCTAGAGGGCGTTGCAGATAACTCAATTCTAAACCCAAGAAACACTTGGAAAGATAAAGATGCATACGATGCAAAATTAAAAGAGTTAGCATCTATGTTTATTAAAAACTTCGACAGATACAACGACAACGGAAGCGAATTCGACTACTCAGCAGCAGGACCAAAGCTTTAAGTTAAGTGGCTTTTGCCTCTTAACTTGTTGATGGTTTATAGTTAATTGTTGATAGTTAGAGGTTTTTAGTTGATAGTTTTGTGACTTAGTTGCCAACTTGTCATTCCCATGAAAACGGGAATCTACGGCTTAAACCACATAAATATTTGCCAACGCTGTTATCCCAAGCATTACCCATTGCCGTCATTCTGAGCGAATGCGAAGAATCTAACTAGAACTACAAAAAAGCTAAATTACAGTGTAATAAAAAATAGAACAACTTTTCTATCTTCTATATTTTCCCCAACTCTCTTATTTTTTTGCTATAATCTATTATAATTCATAAATTATAAAAGGTTTCACATATGGGATGTGCTAAATTTATCGTAAAAGGCAGAGTTCAAAGAGTTTACTACCGAAAGCATGTATCGCAAGCTTTAGCAAAAGCTGGTTATATTGGGTTTGTAAAGAATTTAAGCAATGGAGATGTAGAAGTAACTCTAAAGACAGAACCTAATCAAAATATATCAGAAGTTTTACAAATTTTAAACGAAGGCTCTCCTAAGAGCGAAGTTACTGGAGTAGAGATGTCTATGTGTAGCGATGAAGTTAAATTTTCCAATAGTTTTGAAGTGAGGTACTAAAATGGCAAGTGGATGGGGATGTCAATTTATGACAATAAGCGAGCAAGGCGAAAGCGACTGGTGCAGAAAACTAAAACACAAATGCAACCCCGGATGCAAAGGTTGCATAATCTATGGCTCCCAATTTGCACAAGCAGAATTTTTATCTCTGCAAGAAGATGAGCCTAAGAGAGTTAAAAAGCGAAGCGATAATCCGCTAGAGGGTAGGTGATTTATAGAGATATTAGGTACTTATTGTGTTCTTAGCTGTTGATGTGTTTTTTATTATAAAACTCAGATTGCTTAAATAACCTTAGAACAGAACTTTGACTTACTTTATTATCTACAGGAGTCCATAAAAGTTTGTAATCACTTCCTACTGAAAAAGATTTCCATGCTTTAAGTTTTGTTGTTTTTAACTGTATCGGCTCAAATTTATTTGTTGTATAAAGAACCATTATAGAGTTGCTTTCAGGTGGACTTGTTTTCCAAAATCTACTATTAAATTTAAATGATAGTACAACCCCATTCATGGGTGAATTAAATGTAAGATAATTATCTTTAAAGCTTTCAATTTTTTTAGTTTCTTTATCTAAATTTTCTTTTAGCGCATAGGCAGAATACTGTCTTAATGGACAAAGCTCATTTATTTGTGTTACTATAATACTAGTGTCTCCACTAATAAATAATAAAGCGGGAAGTTCTTTAATATAAAATACACTTCCTTGTACTCGTTTAAGCTCGGCAAAACTTTTAGCAGATTCAAGATCGCTATGCATACAATCCTTATAATATTTTTGAGTCCAAGTTGAATGCCAAGAATTACGCCCATAGAGACAATAATATATTTTAATTGGATGCATTTCTTGTATCTTTAGATTAGCAAGATTTCTTATTTTAAACCTAAAAAGTATATCATTTTTAAATATAATTCCCATCTCTAATCCTATTATTTATTGTGCATATGTTTATAACCTACTAAATATTTTAAGTATCACTTACTCAATATAGGTTTATATAATAAATTCTTAGATAGCCTTTTTAGGGTCGTCGTGGTAGTGGTTCCATTTTAGTTTTCCGCCTCCTAAGATGTGGAAGTGTAGGTGTAGTACCTCTTGTCCTCCGTCGCTTCCGTTGTTTGTTACTAGGCGGTAGCCGGTTTTGTCTAAGCCTAGTTTGCTTGTTACTTCTTGGATGAATGGGGTTGCTTTTGCCATATCTTCGGCACTGAACTCTTGAAAACAATCTATATGTTTTTTTGGAATTACAAGTACATGAACTGGGGCACTTGGGTTTATGTCGTGAAATGCTATAAAGTCGTCGTTTTCTAAAACTTTATTGCTTGGGATTTCGCCATCTACTATTTTGCAGAATATACACATTTTTAATCCTTTACTTTTTTTAAGCAAAGTATAACATATTTGAGTGCTCTCTAAACTGCTTTTGGGTACAATTCGTTAATATTATTTCAAAAGAGGTCAAATTGGAAGAGTTAAAGCAGAAAATTGAAGATGTAACCAATTTAGATACATTAGAGAGTGTTAGGGTAGAGATTTTTGGTAAAAAGGGTATTTTGTCTGCCGAATTTGCCAAGTTAAAAGATGTACCACCGGCAGAGAAGAAAGATTTTGCTAAGGGGCTTAATGATAAGAAGAGTGCTTTAACAGAGATTTTTGAAGCTAAGAAGGCAGAGCTTGAAAAAGAGGCTATGAATAAGCAGTTAGAGAGCGAAAAGATCGATGTAACTATGTATGGTTACGAGAATAAAAAGGGCTCTTTGCATCCTGTAATGGAGACAATGGATAAAATTATCGACTATTTTGCAACTCTTAATTTCTCGGTAGAGACAGGACCTTTGGTAGAGGATGATTTTACAAACTTTGAGGCTCTGAACTTGCCTAAAAACCACCCAGCAAGAGAGATGCAAGATACATTTTTCTTTAAAGATGGGCATTTGCTAAGAACGCACACTTCGCCTGTTCAGATTAGAACTATGCTAAAGCAAAAGCCACCAATTAGAATGATTGCACCTGGTACTGTGTTTAGAAGAGATTATGACCTTACGCATACACCGATGTTTCACCAAGTAGAGGGGCTAGTTGTTGGTAAGAAGGGCGAAGTTAGCTTTGCGAATTTAAAGTTTATTTTAGAAGATTTTTTACACTATATGTTTGGCGATGTAGATGTGCGTTTTAGACCGAGCTTCTTCCCATTTACCGAGCCGAGTACAGAAGTTGATATTAGCTGTATCTTCTGTGAAGGCGAGGGGTGTAGAGTATGTTCGCACACAGGCTGGCTAGAGGTTTTAGGTAGTGGTGTGGTAGATCCAAATGTATTTAAAGCAGTTGGATACGAAGATGTTAGTGGTTACGCATTTGGTTTAGGTGTAGAGAGATTTGCTATGCTTTTACATAAAATTCCTGATTTACGCTCGCTGTTTGAGGGTGATATTCGTTTACTGGAGCAGTTTAGATGATAGTTACAAGAAGTTGGTTACAAGAGTATATAGATTTAAGTGATATAGACAACGATACATTATATAAGACATTTAACTCGATTGGTTTAGAGGTAGATTCGTTTGTAGAGCATAAGATTCCTGCAAAAGTTGTTGTGGGCGAGATTTTGGAGTGCGAGAAGCACCCAGATGCAGATAAACTAAATGTTTGCCAAGTTAATACTGGTAGCGAAACAGTGCAAATTGTATGTGGTGCTAAGAATGTTGTAGATGCTAAGTATGTGGCTGTAGCTACTGTTGGTTCTGTTTTGCCGGGCGACTTTAAGATAAAAAAAGCGAAACTTAGAGGGCAAGAGAGCTTTGGTATGATTTGCTCTAGCACAGAGCTTGGGCTTCCAGAGCTTGAAGATGGTATTATGATACTAGATGATAGCATTGGTGAGCTTGTAGTTGGAAAAGAGCTTAACGAGTATGAAAAATTTGCAGATACAGTTATAGAGTTAGAGCTTACAGCTAACAGAGGCGATTGCCAAAGTGTACACGGTGTCGCAAGAGATTTATGTGCAGCGTTTAAAAAAGAGATAAAAAGTTTTGATTATGAGCCTAAGAGTAAGTCTATAATTGGTATAGCAAAACAGTTAAATGTATCTGCTAAGTGCGAGTTTCCTGGGCTTTTAGATTACTCTATAGCTACTATAGAGGAGCTTAATAGCACTTTTTTAGAGCGTTTAAGATTAGCTTTTGTAGATGCAAAAAAAGATACTGTTATAGATGATAAATTGGCTTATGCTACGCATGAGAGTGGTGTAGTTTTAAGAGCTTACGATTATGATAAGTTACGCAATGGCGAAGATAGTTTAGTTCATTTAAATATTGAAAAATCTAGTGATTATGTGGTAGAAGTTAAGAGTGGAGATACTACATTATCTATAATTGGCGTAGAGCAGAATGATGAGTTTAAAGCTGATGACTCATCTAAAATTGTTTTGCTAGAAGCTAGCTATATCGACCCAGATTTTGTGGTAGAGGGTGTATCTTCTAATAAGTTAAAGAGTGATGATTTGTATTATATTGCTTCAAGAGGAAGCGAGCCAGATGTTACATATGGACTTAAACTTTTGCAAAAGAGATTTGATGAAGCAAGTAGTGTAGAGTTCTCTAGTAGTTGGGTGAGTATTGGAGAGCCTTTAAAAAGAAGAAAAATAGCACTAAATGTAGATGAACTTTTAGCTGTAATTGGGCAAGATATTTCAAAGAGTGAAGTTGCATCTATATTGACTTCGCTAGGTTTTGAAATGGATAGAGTAGATGATAACTCTTATAGAGTAAGTGTTCCTCTGCACTGCCACGATATTAAGAATATTCAAGATATTGCCGAAGAGGTTATGAGAATATATGGTATTGATAATATCGAATCTAAACCTATGGTGCTTAAAGAGAAGAATAGAATCAACTCTACATATCTGGCATTTAAAGCCAAAAGAGATATTAGACAAAGAGCTTCTAGTGCATCTTTTTATGAAGCTGTAACTTACACATTTGCTAGTAGAGAGTTGCTTACGAAGTATGGGTTTGAAGTTTTATATGAGAGTTTAGAGCTTTTAAATCCTATTGTAAACGAGTTAAATACAATGCGAACAACACTTTTGGTAAACTTGCTTGAAGCAGCTAGCCGAAATGTTAAGTATGGCAAAAAGAGTATTGCACTTTTTGAATTGGGTACGGTATTTAATAGCAAAAGAGAAGAGAGCCAAAGAGCTGCGTTTATCTATAGTGGGCTAGAGAGTAGGGCAAGTGTTGTAAATTTTGCTAAAGCTAAAAAGATAGATTTTGCTACTTTTGTAGAGAAACTTGGTAGTGTAATAGGGGAGTTTAAGCTAGAGAGTTGCGAAGCTGAAAATGGACTAATGCATCCATTCGTAAGTGCATCTATTATTAAAGATGGTGTTAAAATTGGTTTTGTATCTAAGCTGCATCCAGAAGTTGCAAAAGATTTTGATTTAGACGATACATTTATAGCCGAAATAGATTTAGAGCCAATTATGCCTAAACATATTAATGCTAAGCCTCTCTCTAACTTCCAGGCAGTTACTAAAGATTTATCTATATTAGTGGATAGTAATTTAAGTTTTTATGAAGTTTCAAAAGCTTTAAATGGCATAAAAGAGGAAGAGGCTTTACTAAAAGACTTTTATCCATTAGATATTTATAGCGATGAGAAGCTAGGAGATAAGAAGAGTTTAACTGTTAGATTTGATATTCAGTCAGATTTAGCAACTCTTAGTGATGAAGAGATAGAGAGTGTGATGAGTAAAATTTTATCTACACTAGAGGCAGAAGTAGGGGCAACTATTAGATGAAAATAGTGAAAGTTCACAAAGTAGAGAGTAATTTTGATTTAGAGTGCAAAGATATTGCGGCAGATAAGTCTATATCGCACAGATGTGCAATGTTTTCGCTTTTGAGTAATAAAACATCGTATATAAAAAACTTTTTACTTGCTGAAGATACGCTATCGAGTTTAAATATTGCTAAGCTACTTGGTGCAGATGTTAAAATGGATGGAAGCAGTGTCGAGATAACGCCACCAGAGAAATTGCAAGAGCCATTTGATATACTAGATTGTGGTAATGCAGGAACAGGAATTAGGCTATATTGCGGTTTGCTTAGTGGAATTGATGGTAGTTTCGTTTTAACAGGCGATAAATACTTAAGAGTTCGCCCAATGGGTAGAGTTGCTAATCCACTTAGAGAGATTGGTGCTAAAATAGATGGCAGAGAGAATGGAGATAAAGCACCTTTGCATATTAGAGGTGGAAAATTAAAGTCGTTTGAGTTTGAATCTAAAATAGACTCGGCACAAGTAAAATCGGCAATGATTTTAGC
>WFYP01000225.1 GCA_015490055.1 Nitratifractor sp. | reverse complement strand
ATTATCTCTCCTAGCCGAAGCTAAGAGTGATAATTTTTCTTTTATAGGTGTTGCTTTTTTGTTTTGCCCTTTGGGTAGCACAAGAGGGCACTTACTGCAAATACTTTTTAACGCAAGTTAGCTTTGGCTAGCTTTTATTAAAAACTATTCATATTAAGCACCCTCTTGTGCTATTAAATGTTGTATATAGTGCGTAACATCAGTTAATAAATTGGGGGAGTGTTTAGTATGAAAATAAAAAAGTATATAACAGTTACAGCAGTTTTGCTAACACTTGCTGGGTGTGGTTCTAGTGATACAAATGCTAAACAGCAGAATCAAAGTACGCCAAAAGCAAGCCATGGGTACTATTTAGATAGTGCTGTTGTGGGGGCACATTATATATGTGGTAATATTGATAGCAAGACTAATAGTAGTGGCGAATTTAAATTTTACAAAGGTGACTCTTGTAAATTTTTTATTGGTAATATTAAGTTAAGAGAGGTAGATTCTTCTAAACTCTATAATGGTGTTGAAATTTTTGAAGATAACTTACCAGTAGCAAGAGTTTTACAAACACTAGACAAAGATGGAAATCCAGATAAAAATGGTATAGAGATTGCATCTGATAGTGCTAAATGTTTAAAAACTACTTTTAACAATAAATCTATTCAAAATAGTGTAAGCGATGAAGATATTGATAAACTATATAACTGTTTAAAAACCGATAACAATTATAAAGGTAAAGCAGTAACTCTAAGTGAAGCTAAAGCTCATATTCAAAGAACCAAAGGTAATAAAGATAGCACTCCTCCAGTAATTACACTAAATGGCGATAACCCTCTAAAATTAGAAGCAGGAGACAACTTTACAGACCCAGGAGCAACAGCAACAGATAATATAGATGGCAGTGTAGCAGTTACAAAAAGTGGAGTTGTAAATAATAAAAAGGTTGCTAATTATACAATAACTTATAGTGCGAAAGATAGTGCTGGCAACGAAGCTAAGGCAGTAAGAATTGTTAAAGTTATAGATACGACGCCTCCAACAATAAGCTTAAAAGGCGATAACCCTATAATTCTACTAAAAGGTGCTACATTTAGTGACCCAGGAGTAGATACAAGCGATAATGCCATTGGAGATATAAATCTAACAGTTAATGGTAGTGTAGATAGTTCTAAAATTGGAGAGTATAGTTTAATTTATACAGCTATAGATAGTTCTGGCAACGAAGCTAAGGCAACAAGAGTTGTTAAAGTTATAGCTGATGAAAATAACGATACTATAAATTTAAAATCGCAACAAGAGTATCAACAAAAGTTAGAGTTTTCTCAGGATGGAAATTATAGTTTAGAAAATGCTCCAAAGGGGATGGCTATATACCCAAATGGCACAGTTACATGGACACCAACAAATGAGCAAGCAAAAGATTACAATATAACTGTAAATCTTACAAAAGATGGTACTATTATCGATAGTAAAGTATTGAATTTTCATGTAACAAACTCTAACAAAGAGTATGATGGTGTTTTTGTAAATTTAAGTGGTAAAAGTAACGGAGATGGAACACCGCAAAACCCTTACGGAACATATAAAGATGCTTGTTTAAATTTAAATGGAAAGCATAATATCTACTTAAGAGGTGCTGTATATAAAAATCCAGGTTACCATAGCGATTACAGTAAGAGTGGCAGATACCCAGCTATTGGCGAAGAGTGTCAAGGCACGCAAGATAACCCAATAGTTATTCGTCCTTGGGGTAATGAGTATGTAAAACTTAAAACCGATGCACTTTATGGCGTCAGAATCAAACCAGGTGCAAAGCATATTACTGTGCAAAACTTAGAAATAGAGGGCGAAGCAGACAAAATCAGACTTGATGACGCACTAAAATATTGGTGGTTGGACAGTAACGACACTATGCAAAGTAGTGGAATTGTTGCAAGTGGAGATGATATTATCATAAAAGATAATGTTGTTCATGAAATGCCAGGCAGTGGAATAAGTGCAAGTGGCGGTGCATATGCTACGATTGAGGGCAACATTGTCTATAATTGCGATTGGTGGACAATAGCCGGCAGTAAAGGAATTGGCATTACATCTGCAAAAGGGAGTGATGCAAATGGTCAATATAAAAACAAAATTGTAGGTAACCTTATTCTTAATATAGAGCAGAGAGTTTTTTCTCATGTATGGAAAAAAGGATTTGCAAGTTTAAGAGTTGATGAAGGCGAAGCATTTTTAATTCAAGAGGGTAAACAGGTAGATGGAAGCGATAGTAGCAGTTATAATGGAAAATATTTAGTAAAAGATAATTTAATAATTTATAACGGTAAAGCCTCTTCGATTAATTTAGCAAAAGATATAAATTTAACCAACAATAGCTACTACAATAATGGTGGTGCAACGAAACAATCTGGCTTTAGAATTAGCCATACTAAGCATTTAAATATTGCAAATAATGCTGTAGAATCTAATATTGCTAATACAATTATCTACTCTCGTGACCACTCTAGCAGCGATATTAATTTAACTAACAATTATGCAAAAGGAGAGATTACAAAAGATGGTAGTGGCATTGCAGGCATTACAAGTGTTAGCCAAATTTTTAAAGACCCTGCAAATTTAGATTTCTCTATTATATCTGATTTACCACAAAATATTGGAGCTAATAGTAGTGCTATTAATAATATTAAAAGCAAATTAGCACTCTATAATATAAAAGTACACAGAGAGCATATGGATATAAATAAAACAGCAGAGACTAAATATATAGTCGAGCACGCTCCAGGAAAAATTGACTGTAGCCATTATACAGATAGCGATAACCCATATGTACTTATTACAGATATAAATAGTAGCTATCCACTTGTGAAAGATTACAATATTACTGAGTTTAAATTGTATATAGATTACAATTATGGCAAGTGTAATGTAAACGATTTTACAATTTCAAAAAGTTCGGACAATGTAGGCGATATAATCGCTAATTTAGGAGCACACAATTCGCAAGGAGATAAATTAACTTATACGATAATTGGCGATACTCCTTTTATAATAGATGAAGATGGGAATTTAATTATCAACGACTCTTTAGAGGTAAAAGATTACGAATTCGATGTTAAAGTTAGCGATGGTGCGAATGAAACTATTCGCCATATTGTTGTTCACTCTACTGTAAATACTCAAAGTTTAAGCGATACACAAGAGGCTTTCTTAAAAAAAGCTAGAGCATATGATGAGAATAAATCAGTTAATGATTTAATAAATAGTTTCTTAATATATGCTCATAAAAAGGCACAAAATGATTATGGCTTATATATATCTAAACCTCTTGATAGCAAAGTTTGGCAATTTATAGAAGATAATCCAACTATTAAAGAGGGGCTTTATGCTTCGAGATTTCCGGTAAATCCATATAGTATTAAAAATTTGGGTGATTTTTTAGCAAAATGGAAAGAAGATGGCAAGAGTGATGAGTTTATTCAAAAGTATAAAAATGTAGCTTTAGGTTTAGCAATAAATGCAAAAGAGCGTGGCATATTTAGCGAAGCTATTTTTGGAGACACGGGCGACCATAGAGTTATTGATTATTTAAATATACCAAAAGTTGATGCCAAAATAAAAAGATGGGTAGAGCATTTAGATTTTAAAAATTTGGGTTTTAATATCAGTTTATCTAATTTTAGAAAATTAATGGCAATAAAATTTAAACTATCACGAAGCGAAAAAAATTCTCTAACATTAGGAGCTAGCAAACGCCTAAAACAGGCTATTAAAGATGGCTACTCACCTGAGAATATGAGTTATAAAGATAGAAAAAAATATAATATTTCGTTTGATGAAATGAATCTTTACAGATTAGCAAAAGGTTTAAATAGAGCAAATTGTAATGAAGATAACAACCCTTGCGTAAAGATAAATGAGTATATAGCCAACGAGAATAATGCAACTATAGATGCGAGTTATGTTTTAGAGCATTTTCAAAAATTAAAAGATAAAATCGGATTAATTAATGCAAGAAGCGATATGGATGATGAGTTAGCTAGCAAGCTTGGTATATTGCCAAAAGAGCAAAGTAGTTATCGTTTAATGCCATTTTATGATTTAGCTAATTGGAAAATTGCAAACGATAATATAGCTGCAAAAGATTTTGGCGATGACGAGCCTAATTGGCCTCTGTTTAATATATCGCTATCTAAATTACCTTGGCAAATTTTAGCCCTTGAGCAAAATGCACAGAAACAAGAGTGCCAATATGTTAAGAGCCGTTTCTTTGAAACAGATAAATCAAAACTGATAGATAGCTATCCTCCAAATGCGGTAGATGGAGGCAAAAAAGCAGACAAACGATTTATTCAATATACTACCTATACTTGGGATTATGATAAGCCCGAAGTGTGGTTTAGAAAGAGCGATTGGACGCCACATAGAAGTATATACAGAATCTTACAAGATGGTGGAGTTTGTGGACGACAATCTACAATGGGGCAACATGTAAACGAATGTTTAAACCGCCCAAGTATTGGTGTTGGACAACCAGGACATAGGGCGTGGGTCGGTATCTTTTTAAACAAAGATAACCCAGAGCAATTTCAAACAGATATTGGCTATCAAGTTGGTTCAAGAGAATCAGCAACACCGCATAGTAATACAATTTACAACCAATATACCAGTGCAATTAGAGCAACTGGATTAGAGAGATTTACCGGTGTTGCAACTGGCGTTAGCCCAGCAAATGGAGGCGAACATAAGTATAACCAATCTATGATACTACAACATATTGGAAAAATTTTGGCAGATGAAGGTTCTGCTAGTGCAGAGGCAGTATTAAAAAAAGCTGTAGATTTAGTTCCACAAAATGTAGATGCTTGGTATCAGTTGGCTCTATATTATGCAAAATTGGATAAACCAGAAAAAATTATTGCTTTAGCAAAAGATTATATGCAAAAACGAGATAATTTCTTTATGGAGCCAGATAGTAGAAAAGGTGCAGAGAATTTAGAAGTTGTAACAGGAAAAAATATTGCATTCGCAATAAACAAAGCTCCAAGCATAAATGAAGGCAAAGGCGATAATGCCCAATGGGGCTTGCAAGCACTTAATGACTACTTAAATAAATATGAGGCGGAATATCGGTCTGTAAGAAGTTATAGAGATATAAATAGATACCTATCAAATTACTATTTAATTAAAGAGCAAGATAGTAGTGGCTTTGAAAATGAGGTAAAAAATCTATTTAAAAGATTTGTAAACAACACTTCTAGCGGAAGATACGACGACTATTTTAATGGAGTTAATTTTGAAGATGTTAATAAAACTGAACTCTTTAACTCTTTGCAAGATATTACAGATTCGGCACAAATTAGCGATAAAAAAAGAGATAATATTTATGAGAAAATTTTAAAAAGAGACTTAACAAAGCCTTTAGCAGAGCTAAATGTAAACGATATATGTATAGATAACAACTTAAGCAAATGCCAAAGTGTGCAAGAGTTTACACTAGACGCAAAAGCTATCTATATCTTAGCAGATAGTAAAATAGGAGAAGATAAAGAGGTAAACCCAACCGATAGAGGCAAAGAGGGTTACTCTACTCTAACAGTTGCAACAACTGACGATTTAGGGCACGATAAAGATATAATTATCAGAATGGCAAAAGTAGATACAGATGGAAAGTTACTAAAGATAAATGACCCTAGTGAAGTAAATAGCGATAGTACAAAAGTTATAGCGTGGATTAGCCCAGAAGATAACTCGCTAGAAGATAACAGAATTTACACTGCTCGCCAGAGAGTTATTTTAAAAGTAAAAAAGAGAGTTACAAATAACGAAAAGAAAATGGGTACTGTAATATTAGACATTAACAATTTAATGCAAGGTGTACGCAGAGTTATAAATAAAACAGAATTTACTAGCGAGACAATAAAAGATAATAATACTTCTGTATATTTTGTAACTCTTAAAGATAGTATTGGCGCTACAAAAGGTGTATGGTGGAAAAAAGGATACACTACGCTAAAGATTCCAGTAGCTGATAATAGTGGTAATAAATTTACTATAAAACTTAGAGCATATAACGATGACGACTATAAAATGAATTCCGGATTAAGTGCAGATTGGGATAATACACTAAGTATAAAATATCTCAGCAAAGATAACCCAAATTTAGTAAGCTCAAAAGAGTATAAAACTATTCAACCATTTACAATAGATGCTAAGATGTGGCATAAAGATGATAAATTATATAAAAGATACTACTTTAGTGTAGATTTAATAGCACCATAGAGTTTTGGGTGCCTTTTGTTAAAAGACTATTGTACTCGATCTGCTAACTTCAAAAAAAGCTTTAAAGCTTTTTTCTCTTTGTGGCTCAATTTGTAGTATATAAAATTTAAGTACCAAGTTAGCTCTTGTGGAGTAATTCCTTTAGATTTGGCAGCTTTTTTTAGGTAGTATTGTGGTATTTTAAACTCTTTCGAGCTAAACTCTTTTGCAAGTTTTTTAACGCGTTTTCCATTTTTGTTATAACATAATCTTGCAAATACAAATGGTAAATTTTTTCTCTTCTGCCACTCTAGTGCTAAATCGTAAAAATCTTTGCTATCTCTATTTTCCAAGTAATACTTTAAAGCTTTATCGCCAATAGTTACCCTACCTTCTATATTTAAAACTTTCGCCAAAGCATTAGATGTGTCCGATTCGCTATCTAAACTAGCTTTATCATTCAGAACTAAAACACTATAAACAGCACCATTCGCAAGTATTCCAATATCGCTACACTTGCAATTTTTACTCTTTATACTAGAGATAAAAGCAGCATCTATTTTTCTATTTTTGAACTCTTTATTTATCTTGCTGGGTACACTTTTTTTATAATTAATTATCTGTTTAAATTGAGAGTTAGATATTCGCTTTTTTAAATAAATCTGAAATGGCAAGAGATTTAAGTAAGAGATAGAGCCAAAAATTAACATACAACCCCATTTTTAAAAGCTATTTTACCATATATGGGTTAAGATATTAATAAAAGAGAATATTAGTGCGTAACTTCAGTTATTTAATCTCTCCTTCGATAAATGCACAGCCTCTTGATGTTGCAGGGATTCCTGTTCCGGTGAGTGTTCCTATATCTATTGTTACATCATCTCCACTTTTTGAAGCTTTATTCTCATCCATAGAAGAGCTTTGGCAGTCACATTCACTGTTTATATCTTGAATCATTGAGCCACCTTTTATGTAATTTATATTTTCTCTTCCATTTCCACTTAGAGTATCTTTTATTTTAACATTATCAGCATTACCTTCGCCTGTATTATCAACTTTAAAGCAGTATCTAATTATTGCCCCCGGTATTCTTTTTGGTTTATTTGTATCGTTTACAGGGTCGCTAATAACAATAGAGCTTTTTGTAATATGCATATCTGGCATAGCATTGTTATCTTTTCCCATAGAATCAATAAGGTCACTGCTTGCATCTGTATCTGTAGTAGGTAAATAGTTGCTACAGCCATTATCTGAAGCATTGCCACTTGTAGTTAATTCCCAACAAGCTGCTTTATCGCTATCATTTCCATTAGGTGTTAAAGATATAGATTGCCCAGTTGCTGCGTTTTTTAATTCAGAACCTTTATCATAATCAAAAGAGACTGTGTAGCCATTTACACTCGTAGGTATTGCATCAATATTTCCACCAGTACTATCTCTTCCATAAGCCATATAATCTATTGGTCTGCCATTAAATACTTTTCTTGTATTGGCATTGCTATGTGTTGAAGTAGTTAAATCATTGTCTGGTAAAATTAAAAGTACATCATCATTTGTATCGTTAAAGTACTCTTTTGAACCTTGATAAAAATGTTTTACTCTGCCACTACAACTATTATTAGCAGGGTCGCCACCGGTGTGATGAATTACATAATCCCCTTTTTCAACATGACATGATGGGAAGCGATAGTAGTGAGTATCTTGGTCTGATAAAACAAAACCCTTTATATCTCCAGCTTGTGTAACATATAGCTCTACAAATTCATCATTATCTGTACCACTTTTGGTCTGTGCATACATTACTTCATTTATTTGCATACGAGTACCAGGGTCTGAAATAAACTCTGTATTAAATGGTTGAGAAAAAGCTAATATAGATGCCTTCTCTGTTGTATGACTTCTTTCGCTATCTGCTGCTCTATCTTCATCTACAACTAATGTTATACCATCGTCTTCTATCTTTTTTCGTCTAAACCAACCACCATCAGCTTCATTGCGAGAACTCTTTTTTGCAACTACCACAGGTTTGCTATAAGTTTTAGAAAAATCTACTTTTACACCGCCATCATCCCAGCCATTTATTTTATTATCTGTTAAAATTGTTTCATACTCTATCTTGTTTTGTTTACTATCTGCAAAATAATGATTACCACCATTTAAACCAGAATCTATTACCAAATAAGCTATTGTCTCTTTATTATCAATAGTACCATCACTTGTTTCCGAACGCTCTAATGCTATCTTAAAACCACTAGAACTTACATCTTTAACTGCAACAGTTAGCCAAGGTTTAGAGACACTATCTGGAACATTTTCATCTGTTCTTTCATTATTTCTTGTTTGAATTTCTGTTAAAACTGTTGGATTTGTATTAAAACCGCTTAAACTTACACTATCCCAACTACTACCAAAAAAGGCATATTTCTGCTGATACTTTTTAGTAGATATAGTATCTGCAACAATTTTAGTACCATCAGGAAGTGTGTGCGAACCCTTTTCAATCGCTATATATGGCACTTTTGTCATTTTAGCATGTGGTCCATCTTCTCCTTGTGGCTCTATAGTATATACATCAAAACCTGTTGTGCTAACATTTACCACTCTTAAAGTTGCAGGGTTACTCCCCTGTGTTGTTGCTAAAGTAAAAACAAGCGGTACCGTATCGTAAGTTTGTCTAAAATTTATATGTGTAATCGTATCGTTTTTTGTTTTTTTAACAGTAATAGTATCTGCCTCCATCTTCCAAGCAAAGAGGCTATTTAGCAGTAAAGATAGTAATAAAATATATTTAATCATGCTTTAATACCTCTTTTATACTGCCTTGGTCAAATTTAACTTTTAATTGTAAATATACGCCACTTCGGTAGTTGTTTTGTTGGGCAAAGTCTTCATCTCTAAAACCTACTATGTTATAACCAAATGTAATTACACTGTTTTTCCAAGGCGAATACTCCATAAATACTCCAGCACCATAATCTAAATTTTTAGCACTGTACGAGTGCAACATACTAGCTTGTGCACCAAGGGCGAATTTATCGTTAATGTCATAAATAGCGTGCAAGCCTAAAAGGTCGGTTACAGAACTTAAGCTTAAGCCATCTATATTATCTTTTACATACTTTAAGCCGTAGTGCATTCCAAGCTCTAGCCTATCATTTGGCTTGTAATTTAGGTGTAAATTGTTAATAAATTTAATAGTATGCTCTTTTACTCCTTGCTCTTTATTTAAGTTATCTTTATAGTCGAATCTATCTAAGAGTATCCAATTTGTCATCTCTGGGCGGTATGCAAACGAGAAGTTGGCATTTATATCTTGTTGTAACTTATTGCCACTCCAAACTCTGTAGTAGTCGGCTCCAAATGCTAAACCTAAAGCGTCGCTTTGCTTTATGTAAACGCCTGCATTTGCAGTTATCTTTTTCTCTATATCTGAGACTTTAAAGCCTAAGCGAAGATTAGAGCTAATATCTTTATAACTGTAGTTAAGTGCCATATTTAGGGCATTGTAATTATTATCAGAGTTATCACTATTGTACTCAATACCCTTTTCGTAACTAACTTTTAAATTTGCATTTTTACTAAATTTAAAGAGCTTATCTACCGCAAAGTTTTGGTATATTCTTGAACTATCTTTGCTAGTTTCGTAAACTTGTGCAAAGCGGAAATTACTGCTATCAGAT
The DNA here is from genome assembly GCA_015490055.1 of Nitratifractor sp. Classification (GTDB taxonomy): domain Bacteria; phylum Campylobacterota; class Campylobacteria; order Campylobacterales; family Sulfurovaceae; genus JAADEQ01. Next base: position 6,954 of record WFYP01000225.1, on the reverse strand, counting down.
ATTTTATAGTTTAATCCTGCATTTGCTTTATAATCTGTACCACTGTTTTTTGCTTCTCTACTAACTGTTGCAAAAACAGATGTTTTTTTATTTATACGATAATCAACACCAAGAGTTGTAGTTGTTGGATAGTCGCTATTTTCAAAACTGCCTAGTGTCTGCTCGTGGCTAAGCGATAGTGTTAAATTATCATCTACCTTTCTCTCTACAGAGGCTGTAATTTGGTTTACTCCACTCTCACCACTACTTTTTGCGTATCTATAACCGATAGAGTTATTCCAAACTTTAGTTCTGTAATTTGTAGCTAACTCTAGCACCTTTTCATCTTGACTTGTGTTGCCATCGTCTGTTCTATTTTGGTAAGCGTTGGCTTTTAGAGTAACTTTTTTATTTACTTTTTGCTCTATCTCTAAGCCAATTTTTCTAGTTGCACCCAAATCTTTACTTAATTGGTTTAGCCCAAACGCTTTGTCTTGCTTTCTAATGTAAGCTCTTGCTGTTGTTTTGTTGTGGTGGTACTTTAACTCTGCTAAATATGCATTGCCTTCGCTTTTTGTGCCATCTTTTCTACTTTTAGAGTGTGCAATTTCTGCTTTAAAGTCTAGCTTTTTATTTATTTTAACTTTAGCATCTATACCATAAAGCTTAGTTTTTTGCGTGCCACTATCTTCATTTATATATGTTGCACCCACTTGATACTTCTTATTGCTACTATTATAAGCAACTCTTGCACCATATGTGTAGTGGCTACCTTTGTCGCCTTTAAGCTCATATTTTGCAACTATATATCTTGGGTTTTGCTCTCTATCTTGGCTTAAAATTGGCTCTTTAAAGTAAATTGTTCCTTTATCGTAATCTATATCGTAATCTTTGTACCTGCTAAGTTCTCTACTCTCTAAAATATTCTCTTCGTGGTGCTTTTGGCGAACTTCTATAGTTATCTTTTCGCTGCCCTCTATAATATTTTGATGGCTTAATTTATAGTATCCACTTGTTCCATCACCTAATATATCGTCTCTAAAGAATAGCTTATCACTCTTTGCGACAAAGATAGTTGCTTTAATATTTTTATTAGAGTATTCACTCTTTAAGCCTGTGAAACTTCGGCTATAGTTTGCAAATTCTGTACCGCTAAAGCCAGTATTAAAGTCGCCAAATAGGGCGTAAAAGTCATCTTTTTCTAACTTAACATAAAGCTTTTTGGTCGATGGGGCTTCATTTTTTTGCACCGAATTATCTTGATAAATTTTATAATACTTATCTGGGTCTATTGTATCAAAAAGCTCTCGCTTCTCTTTACCACTATCGTATGCTATAGTTGCTAGCCACTCGCCTTTAATACGCCCTTTTGCAAAGAATGCAACTCTTCCTTTATGGTATAGTTTATCTTTGCCATCACTACTTGTGTGCGAGCTTATTGTATCGTAGCCAACTGTTCCCTTTGCGAAACCTACTAAAATCCAATCTCTTAAGTATGGTTTTAATTTTGTTTTAACTTGCAAAGCGTCGCTAAATTTAAGTGTTAGCTCGCCAACTTTTGTAGTAGGTTTTAGACGAATATATGCAATACCCTTAGAGTCGATTCTATACTGCCCTTTACCATTACTAAGAGTTTGAGGAGAGTATCCGCCAATAACTGTATAGCTTCCAACTAATCCACCACGAAGCAGATGCCCACTTTTGCCTCTAAAGCGTACCGCAATAATTGGGCTATGTTTGCCATCTGCTTTTAAGTAACTGTACTCTGGCAAAAACTCTGCACTAGCAGGTGCGTGGCTCTCTACATAGATAACTCGGCTAAGTCTATCTATAACTTTTCCTCGCTTCTTAACTATCGCCTCAAATCTATTCTCGCCATTTGCTAAGTCGATTCCCTTAAAGTGGATAATTTGCATTTTATGGTTTTTACTTCTAAAAATCCCTTCGTAATGCACCATATCTACTTTATGCCCATTCAATCTAAGCTCTACTGCACATCTTTTCGGTGTTAAAACAGCAACTCTAGTCGATGGAATATCTGGCACCCAACCTTTTGGAGGCCAAAGCAGTTTAGCACTCTGCCCTAAAGTGTCTATACTCTCTGGTGAATACTTTGGCATATGCTCTTGATGCGTTGGCTTACTCCAAGCATAATCGCCATCTTTTGGCTCTGCTTTGCCACCTGCATCTGTCATTTTTACACTATCGTTGGCTTTAACAATTTTTGCTATCTCTTGGTTTAGTTTTCCACCTGTATTAAACTCTACAATCGCTGTATCGCTCTTTAAGTTTTTCTCTAACTGCAAATTGTAAATTAGAGTTGCAGCTATCGATTTAGTAGGTTTTGCACCTGGAAGTGTACGAATTGTTAAGCTAACTTCGCCACTATCATCTAATGCAACTGCTACTAAATTATCTTTAACCTCAGCCTCTATATTGTTACTTGTAGAGTGAGCTTCGTACTCTAAGCCTTCGCTAAGTTCAAGTACAGCTACTGGCTCTTTTAACTTTTGATTACTTGCTAACTTAATTGTAAGTTCAACCTCTTTAGAGCTAACCTTTTTTACACTTAAATTTAGCTCGCTCTTGCCAACCTTTTTAGCAATCTTCTCTAAGCAAAAGTCTGCTCGCTTTAACTCGCCATGGTAAAGCTCTACAAATTGCGAAATATTAGAGTCTGCAAATCTTGTATTGTCTATACATTTTGCAACTCTGTATCGCCCTTTAAAACTTTCGGTATCGATTTGCACTACATGTGTGCCGTTAGCTACATTAACAAAGTGGTATTTTCCCTGCTTATCGGTTACACTGTATCGCCCATCTTCCATATAGACTCTAACGCCCTCTATACCATACTTTGCTGATGAGTTACTATCTTTAGTGTTGTTCACATCTTTTGCTATATTTGCATCGTAAACTTGCCCTAAAATGTAGCCTTTGCTTCTGTATAAATCCTCTTCGATTTTTAACTTAGTAGTTGCAATATTTGATTCTGTTCCAAAACTTGTAGCTCCCCAAGCTCTATTTATAGCCTCGTCTCCAGTACCTGCACCAATTAGTGCCACATATGTAATCTCTACAGTAGAGTGAGCCGCTAAATTAGCATAAACAGTGCTTAATGTTTTGCCATCTTGTGAAATTGTAGGCTCAGCCTTAATGCCAGCTACTTTAAAACTACCCTTTACATACTTAAGCCCATTTGGCAAAGTATCGTTTATAGTTACATTTTTTAAATCTATTTTACTGATATTTTCAAGGGTTACAGTATATAGAATATGCTCGCCAACGCTAGCAACACTTTTAGATTGCTTTTTTGTAGCAATAAGCCTAGAACTAAGCGTTGCCACAACAGCTTTTGCCTCTACTACAACATTTGTACCATTATCATTATATAGTGCGGTAATCTTATTGCCACCTCTTAGCGATAATTTGCCATCGTTATTGCTTGCACTCTCGCTACTCCCTCTAATAAAGCCAATAAACTCTCCGCTATTTGGGCTACTCTCTCGTAAAATCAACTTCTCTCTATCACCAGTATATGGATTTACAATCTCTATCTCTATACTCTCTTGTGTGCTAGCATTAACATCTTGGTCTAAATCGGTAACTTTAATAATTATTAAATCATTTTGCATATAGTTGCTAGTTTTTTGCATACCCAAAGTGCTTGGTGTAGTAACTTCTGTGCCATCTGGTAGTTTTGTCTTATCTACTAATATTTTGTTACCATCTTTATCTATATAGTAAGTTGGTTCTAAATTTTGCTTCGCTTCGTTTGGATTATAAGAGTAAAATTCGATTGTAGCAGGTGTTTTAGCAATTTTTGTTACAACTTCATTAGTAGTCTGATTCTTATCTACACCACCAATATTATAACTAACAAATGCACTATTTTTAATCTCTTGCCCAACAACAGCCCCAAAAACAGAAGATGAAAAGAGAGCAATAGATACTATTAAAACAAAAAACTTTTTCATTATCTATACTCTCCTTTCATATTCTGTCTAAACCGAGGTGAACCTCGATTTATTTAACCTCTGTTTCTATAGAAACACAAGTATGTTTGTCTCCATTTGCAACATTGATATGCTCAATAGTTACATCTTGACCATTTACTGTTGTGTCACCACTAATATCTGTATTGGGTTCAGTAGAACAACTGCAAGAAGTTTGATTTTCATCTTTTTTAGCACTACTTTTTGTATCATCTGTTAAAAGATTACTATCAATAGAATCTGTAATATTGGCATCACTTACATCACCTGTTCCTGTATTATGCACATCGAACATATATCTAATAACTGCTCCAGGAATTCTTTTTGGTTTTGTAGTACCATTTACAGGGTCGCTAACAACACAAGAAGTTTTAGTTACATCAAGTACAGGAGTCACTATTCTATATCCACTTCTTGCAGCCTCTTTACCATCTTTAGCAGTGTCACCTTTACCTTGATTACTTGAACCTAAAGTGCCATCACTAACACCATCAGCTAAAACAACATCTACTGTGTCTTGAGTATCATGGTCGCTTTCAGTCTCTGCTGTATTTCCTGTGCTATCAGTCACTGCTGTTGCCAATAGTTCTACGTTCATAATGTCTTGGTCTTCTCCACTATGATTGGCATCTTTAATATCTGCTCTAACTTGACAAGTTGCATTTGTATCTTGTTCTACTTGAATCGTAAAATCTGTTGCCCAATTTGCTGTTTGGTCATTTCCATCTGCATCTTTGTATGTACATTTAATCTCTAAATTATTAACATCGTCATTATCTTTATCACTATTATAATCTGCCTCTTTATCATTTGCTAAATTGGCAACTGTAAATTTAAAATATTGGTTTTCGTTACCTTCATTTTTAAATTCGTAATTTGTAATTCTATCTTGTTGTCCTGGTGTAACCTCTGTCTGATTAGTATCGCTAGTTACTAAAACCATATCTACTTTTTTATCCACTTTAAAACTATCTGTATTAGAAGTTTTATCTGGCTGTGCTACTCCACCTGCACTATAACTTAAAGTTGCCGTGTTATTAATATCTGTTCCCGCTTGTGTTCCTGCCCCAAATAGGCTAGATACTGCAAACATTGAAATTGCAGTTGCTACTATTATCTTTTTCATCTCTTCTATCCTTACTTAATTTTTACTTTAAATTCAACATCTACTTTAGAGTGTGCAGGTACTTTATTTACTGTAAACTCTAATGCATTGTAATCTTTAACTGTTGCTAACTTTTTAGCTCCATTTTTACCCTTAATAAATAGCTTATCTGCTGTTGCATAACTTTTACCACCATCTATTGAGTATAGAGTCTTAAATTTAGCACTCGACTTTTCACTACCTTTAACCAATACTACATTTTTGTTAATTGTATCGCTTACCTTTACATTTGTTAATTCCTTGTCTGTATCATTAGTTATTGTATTAACATACTTAACAATATCATCAGGAACTACCTTTTTAACCGGAACCCACTTTTTAACTTTTTTACCACTTTTATTTTTAACTACAATCTCTTGATAAGAGTGAGTAGTTATAGATACAGGCATTTTTGCCATTAGTGCTGTTAAACTAAAAAGTGTTACTATTAAAATTTGTTTCATTAAAACTCCTTATTTTTTAACCTGAGTTTGACGGAATACCATATCCACAATTTTATGAGGTTTTTCATAGGCAACAACAGATTTTTCTCGAAGAGAGTGCAAGCACAAAGGCAGGACTAACTGGTTAATTCCTTGTGCTTGCACTCTCTTTGAGAAATAAATCTGTCTAAGCATATGGGAAACCTCATAAAACCCGTAGGGAAGCCTAAAAATGGGCAATCTTTTCAAAATTAAATTCTTGAATTAGCTTTGGCTAGTACTTCGAATTTAATTTTGAAAATCTTACCCATTTTTAGGCTTTTGTGAATGTGGTATTCCGTTGAACTCAGGTTTTTAAGTATTCAGAGGTAAGCACACAAAATGTGTTTGCCTCTGAATACCAGCTATGCTATTTTATCTTTACATCAAAGGTAATTGTTGCAATATTGTTACCTTCGATTTTATCTATATGCACAAAAACTGTACTACCCTTTATATATCCATTATCATTATCTATTTTATCACTTAAGCTTACGCCGTTTAACTTCAAACTATTTGGTATATATTGACTATCGCTACTAATAACATCTTTTAAATCAATGTTTTTAATAACTTTATCTTTGTTCTCTCCACCTATAGAGAGTTCTATTTTATACTCTATAGTAGAACCAGTATGTGCCTTTTTATCACCACTTATTACCTTTTTGCTCTTAATAGATTGTAAAAAATAGTCTCTGACTATATATATTCCAGTATCATTATCTTCACTTTTTCTAACAACAATATCTACGCTATTGGGTCTATCTTTTTTACTACTACTCTTTTTGGTAGATTTTGCTTTTAATATTTCATAAGCTTTCTCTTTAGCTGTTAAATTAGCATCTGGAATATCTGATACAATAAATAGTATTGCACTCTTATCTGCATTTAAGTCTATACTAGATACAAGCTTATCTTTATCATCAAAAATACCATTAGCATTTTTATCAATATATATTTTTCTATTCTCTGGTACAAAAGCAGATGTTTTATTGTGCTCGCTAGATAAATTTATAGTATCTTTACCATTACCCTCATTTTTTAAAATAAAGGTTAGAACTCTCTGCTTTTCAGATGCTGCAACATCTATTGCTTTATCATCTTGCCATTTTAAATTAATATCTACTATTTGGTCAATAACAAACTTATCTACATTAGAGTGTATATTATAAGTTGTTCCACCAATATTAACATTGACTGTTGCTTGGTTATTTATCTTTTTACCTGCTAGAGTACCTTTTGCAAAAATGGTACTTATTAGCATAAAAAATATTAATATTATTTTCATTATGTCTCTTAACTGTATTATACAATTTCTTATATAATTGAAATTGTAGCAAAATAAAGTTATTTT
>WFYP01000224.1 GCA_015490055.1 Nitratifractor sp. | reverse complement strand
ATATTCGGGTCGTCTTCTACTATTAAAATTTTCATATTATAGACTGAACTTTTACTACTTTTTTCTTATTATGGCAGGAGTTATTGCTAAGGTTATTACAAGCCCAATAATCGAAAACTCTATAGCCATAGTTTCACCATAATGTTTCCAAATAAGTCCTGTAACAGTTGCTCCTAATGCACTAAATCCTGCCACTCCGCCATATAAAAAGCCATAAACCGTTGCTTTGTTTACTGCTTCGTTAGAGACCCAAGCTCTTAGGGCATTTAGGCTTGATACAACAAAAATTCCAAGCAGAATAAAGCTAGGAATTATAGCATTAAATAAAAGGGCAACCATTGCTAAAACCCCGATAATAAAGCTAAAAATTAACACTTTTGTGGGGCTAAATTTATCTATTTGCACACCAAAATAGTAGCTAGATATTGTCTGCACAAAGTTGTATAGCACCATAAAAAGTGGGATATAAATAATGTCTATACCACTCTCTTTTGCTTTGATAATAAAGAAACTATCGCTAAAAATAAAGAAGGTAAATGCAAAGTATATAAATAGCATTGGCAGTAGCTTTTTATCGCTTTTTAAGTCGAATTTTGCTTTTTTCTTCTCTTTATATGGAGCATCTTTAACAAAAAATGCAACTATTACTACCGCTATTAAACCAGGTAGCATAGTCCATGCAAAAAGCTCTCTAAAAATAGCTTCGCTCTTGCCTAAATAATAAAGTGCACCAAATGCAATAATTGCCCCTAGCATTTCGCCTGCTACATCCATCATTTTATGAAAGCCAAAGCTTTTACCGCTTTTGCCGTTGCTGTATGCCGAAATTAGGCTATCTTTGGTAGCACTTCGCATGGCTTTACCCATACGCTCAAGTCCCCTTAAAGTTGCAACACTTTGCCAAGAGTTAGAGAGTGCCAATAGAGGCTTTGTAACTGCCGATATAAAATACCCAGCCACAACAAATGGCTTAACTATATGCATTCTATCGCTTAAAATACCAAACAAAATTCTAAATCCATACGAGATAAAAGTAGCAATCGCCACTACAAAACCAAGCTTATCGACCCCTTGGTGCAGTACATACACTATAAAAATAGGCAAGATAGAAGTAAGCATAGAGCTAGCCATATCGGTAAAAAAGCTAACAAACCCAAGTGCTATAATATTTTTATTTATCATTCTTTGCCTTTAAAGATAATATGCTCTACCTTGAATACAAGATTATTAATTTTATCGAAATAGTTTTTAAACAATATCACAAAGCTTGCCGAAACTATCGATGTAATTAAACTACCCAAAATATCAAATGGGTAGTGAACCCCAATAAATACCCTAGCCATACCGCCAATTATAGCAAGAAGTAGCAAGAAAGCACCTAAAGTTCTTGTATTGCGAATAAAAATGAACGCAAATGCAATCGAAGCCATAAAAGTTGTATGATCACTTGGAAACGAATTCTCGCTTGCATGATGCACTAAAGTATGCCCCAAGCCATCCATAAATGGACGCGGATGAAAGTAAAACAACCCAATAATTTGGTTCAATAACAACCCAAGTAAAACAGCATAAAAAGCATAAAGTGCCTCTTTCTTAAACCTTTTAAAGAAATATAACCAAACTTCTATAGCAATAAAAAGATATGGTAAATACTCCCCAACAATTATACCTAATTTATCAAGTGCAAAACTCTGCCCAGTAAATGAGTTTATAAATACAAAAAGTGAATGATTTAATGCTTCCAAAACTAGCTCCCAATTTTTTTGGAAGGATAAACTATGAAAATGAAAAGATGATGAAAACAGATATTTTATAGAGTTTTGCTATAATTAACCAATACTATCTAGGGAGGCTACACAGTTGCAGTATCTTAACGAAAACGAGTGTGTCCCCCAAAGTTTAAAAACTACTATAGAAAATAATACAAAACTAAAGCCGTACTTTGATAGTGAATTTCAAGGTGGAGTTAAACCCCAAAACTGTTGTGGGTTTCTCTCTGTAAATAATCAAAACTACTTTATTGTTCCTAAAATTGCTGATAGTAACAGTCAGAATTTGAATATTTTTATCTATATGCTTATATATGGCTATGACATCAAGCTTAAAAACGAAGATTTAATGCAGGGTGCAAATGCTGAGTATCGGATATTGGAGCTTTTTATTAGGCTCTTTTGCGATACTTTGCTAGATGAGTTTAAAAAGGGTGTATTTAAGCAGTATATAACAATGCAAGAGAATTTAAAAATGTTGCGTGGTAAATATATTATAGAGAAGAACTTTAACAACTTTTATCATCAAAATATCTACTGCGAATATGATGAATTCTCTATGGATAATGAGCTCAATCGTTTTTTCTTGTATGCTATAAATGTCTTTAAACGATATAGCTCGTACAGTAATCTATACAGATGCGAAGCCGTGTTAGATGAGGTAACACACATAAATATAGATTCAAAAAAGCTAAATATACACTTTGACCGTATGAATAGTAGGTATAAAAAGAGTTACGAAGTAGCAATTATGATACTGCAAAAACTTGTACCGCTAACACAAAAAGGAGCAGAGAGAAGCTTTGCCTTTTTGTTTGATATGGCAGAAGTTTTTGAAAAATTTGTGGGTAGTATTTATAAAGATATAGATGCTACTACGCAACTGCAAAAACAAAAAAACTTTGGCTCTTTGGTGCTAAAACCAGATATTATAACAGAGAGGCAAATTATAGATACAAAGTACAAGCAAATAAAAGTAAGAGCCGATTTATCGGTGCAAGATAAATACCAAATGTTTGTATATGGTGCAAATTTTAAAATAAAAGATACAATGTTACTATACCCAAAACACTTGGAGGATATAGACGACGATTTAGAATTAGGGAAAGGGGATGATTTGGTTAGATTACAGTTAAAGAGTTTAGATTTGGAGTTTAATGGTGGGTATGGTGAGTTTGTTGAAGAAATTAGAAATAGATTGGAGGAATTGTAGATGATAATAAAATTTGGAGTATATAAAAAACATGGAGAGCACGAATGGATAGTGAATTGCAAATAGCTATTTTTACACATAATCCAAAAAGTAAATGGGGTGATGTAAGACCAGAGATAGAAGAAGGGTACTATAGAGGATGGAAAAGTAATCTTAATTTAAAGTTAGGACAAGTTGTTTTAATCTATATCTCAAATGATATAAAACAGATTCAATATATTATGGAAGT
>WFYP01000223.1 GCA_015490055.1 Nitratifractor sp. | reverse complement strand
TTTGAATTATTATTTCAAGGGTTAGAGTATAGTATGCAAACAAAAGATAAAAAAATGCTCAAAATTTTAGCTCAAATGGATTTAGCTTTAGTTGATGTTGTTGAAGTGGTGTTTGAGTAAGAAAAAAATGAATTTTTTGGATACAATTAAAACATGAAACTCCTAATAATAGAAGATGACAAAAACATCCTTTCACTTTTGCAAAGAGCTTTTAGCGAAGATGGCTATGCTGTTGATAGTGCTATGGATGGTGAAGATGGGGAGTATCTTGCTCTCATGAATAGCTACGATGTTATCATACTTGACTGGATGCTTCCACTGAAAAATGGTGTAGAGGTTATAAGCTCTTTGAGAGAAAAAAACATCACAACTCCCACTATCATGCTGAGTGCCAAAGGGGAAACAGAGGATAAAATAGTAGGCTTAAAACATGGTGCTGATGATTATCTCTCAAAACCATTCTCTTTTGCAGAGTTAGAAGCAAGAGTAGAAGCCCTCTATCGTAGAAATATCTCTCAAGGAGTAACACTTCTTAAAATAGGCGACATCGAGATAGATAGTGATAGTAAAATAGTGAAAAAAAATGAGCAAAGAGTAGAACTCACATCAAAAGAGTATGAACTTCTTATGTTCTTCTTTAAAAACAAAAATGCTTATGTCTCAAACGCCATGATAGAAGAACAACTCTGGAGTAATCAAGAGTATATCAACTCTAATGTCATTCAAGTAACAGTCTATCATCTGAGAAAAAAACTAGGTAAAGAGCTTATAAAAAGTAATCGTGGTTTGGGATATAAAATTGAAGTTTAACTTTATAGGTTTTAAGTATGCTAAGTAAGATTATAAAATTTGGCTCTGTTGGTGCTATGGGGTCTGTAACTAACCTAAGTATATTTACAACTCTTACATTTTTAGATATTAACTACAATATTGCTTCGATTTTGGCATTTTTAGTGGCAGTTACACAAAATTATACCTTAAATAAAAAATGGACATTCAAAGACCACGACTCAAAAACTAGAAAAAAGTTTATAAAATACTTTATCCTAAATTTTGCTAGTTTTCTTATAAATTTGCTAGTTTTAAATATTGTCATTTTAAATTTAGGAGATGATAGTATCACAAAAATAATTGCTCAAACGCTAGGTATTGTAGTAGCTATGGGGTTTAACTTTTTAGGCAGTTATCTAGTTATTTTTGCAAAATCAAAGGATAATGAAGAAGATGAATGAAGCTCTTGTAATTATACCAACATACAATGAAATTGAAAATATACCGATTATACTAGAAAAAACTTTTTTAATGGATTTTGGATTAGATATTTTAGTAGTTGATGACAACTCTCCTGATAAAACTCATTAAAAAGTTCAAGAGATTATAGACTCTAATCTTTATGACAACCAACTAAACCTTATCTTAAGGACAGATAAAGAGGGTTTAGGAAAAGCATATATTGAGGGTTTTAAATATGCATTATCAAAAGATTATAAGTATATTATAGAGATGGATGCCGATTTATCACATGACCCTAAATATATCTACTCATTTTTAGAAAATATAAAAAACAATGACCTTGTGATTGGGAGTAGATATGTTGAAGGTGGGGGTGTTGTAAATTGGTCTTTCTCTCGTAAGCTTATAAGTTATGGAGGAAGTTTATACTCAAGATTTATACTTGGTGTAGATATTAAAGATTTAACAGGTGGATTTAAGTGCTTTAAAAGAGAAGTTTTGCAAAGCATAGATTTAGATACCCTTATAACAACGGGCTATGCCTTTCAAATTGAGATGAATTATAGAACAAAACTTATGGGTTTTATGGTTAAAGAAGTTCCTATAATATTTGAAGATAGAATAGCTGGAAAATCTAAAATGTCTAAAAAAATATTTATAGAAGCGCTACTCAAAGTTGTGCTTCTTAGATATTATAAGAAAAATATACTCAAAGGATCAAATCAATGAACATAAGAGAAAAATATGTATTGCTGTTTTACACACTTTTTAATGCTATAAGTAACCACTTTGTACCATTTTATTCAGATGAAAATTACTATTGGATGTGGTCAAAAAAGCTTGATTTTTCATATTTTGATCATCCTCCAATGGTTGCATATATTATTAAATTTACCACATTTTTTAGCGATGATGCTTTTTTTGTAAGGCTCGGAAGTGTCTTACTTGTATCTGCTACAGCATATACTCTATACTCACTTGCAAAAAAGATGTTTGATGAAAAAACAGCTATATATACATTTTATATTTTTATAAGTAGTGTTCTAGTTATCGTAGCATCTACTCTTATCACTCCCGATATTCCTTTAATATTTTTTACCTCTTTATTCCTTTACAGTGCATATATCTACATAAATGAAGATGATAAAAAATATGCTCTTTTAACAGGATTTGCAGGAGGGGCTATGCTACTGTCAAAATATCCTGCAATACTTGTGATTTTTACACTTTTTATCTATATTCTTATATATAAAAGAGAGATTTTTAAAGATAAATATTTATAT
>WFYP01000222.1 GCA_015490055.1 Nitratifractor sp. | reverse complement strand
TTTATAAATCTTAATGGCATTAATTATTAACTGAAGTTATTAATCTACCATCGCCGTCATTCCCGTGAAAACGGGAATCTACAATTTTAACTGTCTATAAATAGCAATTTAACTTTTTTGACAATTTAAACTGTGGATTCCCGTTTCCACGGGAATGACGCAGTGGCTAGCTTTTAGCTTTGTGCTTTAAGCTTACTGCTTTACTACAGTGGCACTACTCTGATTTTGTCATCAAGCTTCTGCTTTAATATACCCTCTATTGCAAATAGTGTTCCTGTGCTTGCACTTGCACAGCCGTTGCATGCTCCTAAGTAGCGGATGTAAATGTCTGTATTTTCGCCATTGTCTTTAATGTCTAATATCTCCATATCGCCACCATCCATTACTAGCATATGGCGAATGTGTTTCTCTATTATATCCTCTATTGCAGCTCTCTTTTCATCGGTAGTCATCTCTTTAAATGGTTTATCTACTACCTCTTTTGTTGCTTTTTTGGCTTCATCTATTTCTATTCTTGTCTCTCTTAAAATATCGGCTAAGTAGTGTTTAGATAGTTTATCGCCAGCTCCGGGAAATTGGCAACTTTTATCGTATGCTCCAGCTCTTGTAATTTCGACTAAATCTTTTAAGTTATCTATATCGAAACGCTTGATGCTCTCTTTTATAAAGCGAGTTGTAGCACCTGTGAAGCTATCTACCTCATCGCCCTCTTCTATGCTCTCGCCTTTGTATGTTTTGGCTGCACAATATAGAGCATCTATCACTACATTTGTTAAAAATCTATAGCTTGGTGGCAGGGCAGATTTGTTTGGGTTCTCTCTTAAAAAGTACTCTAAGCCCTTCTCTTTAAGCTCTAAAATCTCATCTGGAGTTTTATTTTTTGCTACTAGCCCAGCTATTGAAGCGACTGCTAGCAGTTCACTCCCGCCAAAAACTTCTAATTTGCAATCTACTACTCTCTTTTCGCTGTTTATCGCCCAATAGATTTTAATCGCTAAGCCACCTTTGCAAGAGCCGTAACTATATACAAAAAGTTCTGCATTCTGAGCTTTAGCTTCATCTTCACTAATTGCTCCAATATTTTGTGGTCTATTTACCAAAGAGTCTATTTTAAAGTTCTCTCTTACCTGTGGTAATACATCTGCTTTACTCATTTTACCTCCTCACATATTCCGCCTGATACTTCACTTCTAATTTGAGCAACTGCCTCTTTTACCGCTTCGATAGTTGTTTTTATCTCCTCTTCGCTATTGTTAATATTCAGGCTAAAACCAATTACACAGTGCTTTAGAGAGCTATCTAGCGAAGCTATATCTATTATACTAACTCTCTCAAAATTTCTATTGGCAAATGTCGCAAAAGAGTAAGCTACTATATCTTTTTGTGCCAATCTATCAAGCAACATAGATGCATGCACATCTGCAAATGCCATAATGCAAACATTTGGAACTCTAATAGCCCATGGAGCCAAAGAGTATGAGTCATTCATTTGCAATAAGCCCTGCTCTAGCTCATCTCTAAGCTCTCGCACATCTTCCATATCGAAATCTAAGGCATCTATTGCATTCTCTAATGCTGTAGCAAAACCTATTACATTTGCTACCTCTTTTGGCATTGCTCTAAGCCCTGCTTGCTCGCTATCTGCTCCGTAAATTAGAGGCATTAACTCTGGAGCTTTTTCGTTAATATATAAAGCTCCAATATCTTTTGGTCCATGTATTGTACTACCCTCAAAGCTAAGGTAAGCAACCGGAGTTCTTTGCACATTTACCGGAATTTTGCCAATAGCGTGTGTTGCGTTACAATATAAAGGAATATCGTGCATTGAGCAAGCTACGCTAATCTCTTCGATTGGCTGGATTACTCCACTCTCTTCATCTACAAGTGGCACCGATACAAGTGCAGTTTTAGAGTTTAAGTACTCTTTTAAAAGCTCTACATCTATTGTACCATCTACCGTTGCTGGAATTCTATAAACCCTGCACCCTTGCGACTCTAAAAATTGTGCAAGTTTTAACTCATCTATACTAGCTCTTGCCGAAATTATAATAGAGTTTTTTCTACCTGTTAAGATATACTGTAGATACATAGACATAAAAACTTGCGAAGTCGCTTCGCTTGCTGAAGATGTTAGTAAAATGGTATCTTCATCTTTTGCCTCTATAGATCTATATATTTTATCTATAGCTTGACTATAAGCTTTTAAAGCTTTTTGGTTTGGCTTTGCTAAATTTTTTAAATCTATCGCTTCGCCATAAAAAGGCTCCATCGCCTCTTTTACATTACTACTCATTTGTGTTGTTATGTTACTATTTAGTAAAATTGACACGCCCTCTCCTTTAGGAGTAATTTTATCTGAATTTACAATTAAGTAGCTTTATCTCAACTTAAAAAACTATTGTGTTTAATAAAAATTTAATTTTAGTTAGAGGTGCCCTATATTATTAATATTGCTTTTATCTTTTATAAAAAATAAAACTAATTGATAAATTTTAGTAAAAAATGGCGACTTTTAGGTATTATTAGGTTTTTAAAACCTAAATAATAAAACAAACGAGGTAATAAAAGTTATGAAAATTTCATTAAGACAAATAGAGATATTCTTGAAAGTTGTAGAGTCACAAAATTTAACAAAAGTGGCTCATGAATTGGGTTTAAGTCAATCTGCGGTCTCTATGTCTATTAAAGAGTTAGAAAACATTATCGGAAGAAAACTGTTCGATAGAATTAATAAAAAACTTATATTAAATGAGATAGGTAGAAGCTTTTATCAAGCAGTACTGCCACTGTTTAAAAAACTTTCAGATATAGAAACAGAGTTCCAAAATAGCGAAAATAAAGGTAATGTGCGTGTAGGTGCAAGTACCACAATTATCGACTACTTAATGCCATCTATTGTGTGTGATTATATGGGGCGTTACCCAAATGTAAAAATAGATTTAAAAGAGGGTAATACAAAAGATATAGTAACTCTTGTTAAAGAGGGTAAAATAGATATGGGCTTTATCGAAGGTGAAGTAGAAGATAGCGATATTATAAAAGAGGTTATCGGACAAGATGAGTTAGTTGTTGTAAGTGCAAACGAAGAGTTAAAAGGTAAAAATTTAAAATTAAAAGATATAGCCGACTATCGCTGGGTACTTAGAGAGAAGGGCAGTGGAACTAGAAATGTATTTTTAAATTATATTAAAAGTAGTGGCGTAAAGTTAAATATCTTTTTGGAACTTGGACATACTGAGTCTATTAAAAGTTTACTACTTAGCAAAAAACCAATAACTTGTATCTCTAAACTGGCGGTTCATAATGAGTTACAAAATGGCGATTTGTTTGAGCTAGATATTAAAGACTTTAAATGCACAAGAAACTTTTATGCAATTTATCATAAAGATAAATATAAGAGTGAACTATTCAATAAATTATACGACTTCTCTAAAGAGATGATAGTTAGCGTTATGGAGAATAGAGGCTGCAAAGGTAGCTGCTAAATAGCTTAAAGCCAAAAGAATTAAAGGCACCTCCGTTGCCATTAAGTTAAGAGTTTTAACTCCATAAAATGTATAAAGCGTAAAGTACTAAGCTAAAAGCTAGCCACTGCGTCATTCCCGTGGAAACGGGAATCCACGGTTTAAATTGTCAAAAAAGTTAAATTGCAACTTATAGACAGTAAAAATTGTAGATTCCCGTTTTCACGGGAATGACGGCGGTGCTAGATTATCAATTTACCATCACCGTCATTCCCAACTTGATTGGGATTCTACGATTTCGACTGCCAAAAAATTTAAATATAACTTTTTGAGTAATTTAAATCGAAGACTCCCACTTTTGCGAGAGTGAAAAAGTGGCTAGTTTTAGGCTTTTAGCTCAAAACTTACGCTCCACTCCAACCGTGCATTTTTTTAGAAGAGAGAACTAAAAAATTATCAATCTCCATTTTATTAGAAGCTACATAGTTACTCTCTATTAACTCGCTCTCTAATTTATAAGCTAACTCTCTATCTTTTTTATCCAAAAATATAAATATAGGTGCTCCATTTTTCAAAGCTGAATATACTCGCTTAAAAAAGCTTTGCGTTTCATTTGGTAGATTTGTTATAAATAGATAGTCGTAAAGTTTTGCTTGAATATTAAATTTAGCTCTTTTTTCATTAACATATTTTACTTTTGTAATTTCATCTTCTAGGTGCTTTAACTGCTCTTCACTCTCTTGCGTAAAAGTTAAAATTAAATATTCACTATCAAATTCGCTACCTTTACAAAAGCTCTTTATATTTTGGCATAGTGTATCATCTTTGGCAAAGTGCATTACCCTCATTCCCGGGGCTTGCATAAGAGAGTTTAGCAAATTATCAAACTCAATCATTTCCAAACTCCGCTAAATTATTTAATAGTTGGCTCTGAATTTCACCATTGCTTGCAACTATAATATTATCTTCTAAACTATACTTACCACCACTTAAATTGCTAACAACTCCACCTGCTTCTTGCACTATTAATATACCTGCGGCAACATCCCAAGGTTGCAAATTTACTTCGTAAAAACCGTTTACCTTTCCTTGTGCTAAATAGCATAAATCTACAGCGGCAGCACCCAAACGGCGAATATCTCTAATTTTAGGTAGAAGTTTTTGCATACTATTAATTACCCACCAATACTCTGCCCCCATTTCGTGCTTAACATATGGAAAACCTGTTGCAATTATAGAGTTTTGTAAATTTTCTTCATCTGCAACATACAATCTTTGCTCATTGCAAAATGCCCCCTGCCCCTTTTGGGCATAAAAAAACTCTTCTAAAATTGGATTATAAACTATCGCTTCCTCAGCTTCGCCACTACTCCAAATACCTACGCTAATACCAAGGTGTGGGAACTTATGCACAAAGTTTGTAGTGCCATCTATTGGGTCAATAAATATTGCACGCTCTGGCAGTTTGCCACCTTTAAAGCTCTCTTCGCCTACAATTTTATACTCGCTATAGAGTGGTGCAATTTGCCCTATTAAAAACTCTTCTACCTCTTTATCATATTTTGTAACAAGCTCTGTTGCACTCTTTTTATCAGCATCTACTGTTTTAGCGTAACCATTTTTAACAATTACCCCAGCCTCTTTTACTATCTTTTTTAACTCTTCAAATCTATTCATAAGAGTGATTATACATATAATAAGTTAATTTTTGCAAAGCATTCACAATTTTTCGCTAAAATCTAAATAATAAAATGTTAAGGAGCTTTTAGAATGAGAAAAACAATCAATACATTAATAGTAATTTTAATACTTAGCGCAATAACTTTTTTTAGTTACAAATCATACTCTAGTGCAAAAGAGTTAGAGAGAGTAAATACAAGTTACTACAAAGCTCAAACAGATATCTCTAAACTTATAAAGCGACGCTTTTCATCCATACTAGATAAAATAACAATGGGTATGACAAAAAAGAGTAGCAAAACAGTAAATTTAAATATGTTAAAAGCAAAACGAATAGTACTAAAAGAGAAGAATAAACGATATACAATATACCTTGCTATATCTGCTACTATTTTGCTTTTGCTCTATTTTATTTTAGATATTACAACATTTAGTTTAACTGTTGCGCTAGCTTCACTTATAACACTTTTATATGGAATAGTAACACCTATTTTAATGATTGTAATACATAAATATGTAAATTATTTAGGAGATATTGTACTCTCCTTTGAATCTAAAACAATTATTGAAACAATAGAGCATTTGTATCATAATGCAAACTATCCTGTAGCTATAGTTATTTTACTCTTTTCTGTAATTGTGCCACTTCTTAAAACATTAAGTATGATAGCTGTAATTATTTGGAAAGAGTTACACATTGCTAAAAAATTAGTTACTATATTTAAACATTTAGGAAAATGGTCTATGTTAGATGTATTTGTTGTATCTTTACTTTTAGTATATTTAAGTGCAGGTAGTAGTGAAAATAGTTATAGTGAAATAGAGAGTGGATTATATATCTTTTTAATATATGTGATATTATCTATTATTACATCGATTAGTGTAAATAGAGTTTTAGAGGGAAATAGCGAGAAAAGTGTCTCAGTAGCTTAAAAAGCTGCTGAAGCACGATTTTTATTTCTATTTATAGAGTTTTTGCTATTTATATTTAAATTTATTTGTTCTAAAATAACCTCTGATAGAAGGTCAATATTTTCGCTTAATGCATCTGCAACAAGCATATATTTGGCATCCATTATGTTTTTAGTACCATTTACTTCTGTAAATAGCTTTCTATCTTCAAACATAGAAGTTAAAAAAGAACTTAGACATTTTTTATTCATCGTTTGTTCCTTAAAATTTCAATCGTTGCTGTTAAACAACTCGAAAATTATAGCCAAGTTATTTTTAAAGAAACATAAAAATAACATTTTTTATTTAAAAATATGTAAATTTTATATTAATATATATATTTTCTATTAAAAAATCTTCATATGTATAAATATGACCAATTTATAGGCTTATTTTCAATTTTGACCGTAAAATAGCTCTCTTATTTTAATATTAATTAATTTAAAAAAGCTATATTCTTCTACTATTTTTTATATATAAAAGGAATATTTATGTCAAGTATAATGTTTTATATATTAAATAATTTTACTATATACCCATAAAAGTGGGAATGACGCAGGGTATATTATTAACTGACCTTACGCACTATATATATCATTTAACAAAACAAAAAAGCAGCAGATATGAAAGAATAAATTTTCTCTCCTAGTATGCTTGCGAGTGATAATTTTTTGTTTTGAACTATGGGGTAGCATAAGAGAGCACTTGCATTGCCATTAAGTTAAGGGTTCTATAACCATTTAATGGAATCAATTATCAAATAAAATTTATAATCTACCACTGCGTCATTCCCGTGAAAACGGAATCTACAATTTTTACTGTCTATAAGTTGCAATTTAACTTTTTTGACAATTTAAACTGTGGATTCCCGTTTCCACGGGAATGACGCAATGGCTAGCTTTAAGCTTTCGGCTTTTAGCTAGCCAATAAATGGATATGAAATCCTTAATTTAATAGCAATGGAGGGCACTTGACTTGAAAGACTTTTTAACGCAAGTTAGCTTTAGCTAACTTTTATTAAAAACTATTCACATTAAGCACAATCTTAAATATTAAATACCGTAAATAGTGTGTATATCAATTATTTTAGGAATAAATTGCAAGATATGTCAAGAAGTATATTTATTATTTCCTAAAAGCACCGGTATGGTGCTATAAAGAAAAAAATAAAGTTCAATATTAATTGAACTTATTTACCTGCGTTCTTTTTATCTCTAATGTGCTTTCTTCTATCTATTGGGTTTAGATATCTTTTTCTGATTCTAATACTCTCTGGAGTAATTTCGATTAATTCATCCTCTTCAATCCACTCCATAGCATTCTCTAAGCTCATATTTCTTGGAGGAACAAGTTTAATAGCATCATCTGCACCACTTGTACGCATATTTGTAAGTTGTTTACCCTTAAGTGGGTTTACTTCTAAATCACCTGGTCTTGCACTCTCTCCAATAACCATACCATTATATACTTTATCTTGTGGCTTAATAAATAGCACACCTCTAGCTTGTAAGTTATATAGTGAGAATGCAACAGCAGTACCATCATCCATAGAGATAAGTGCACCTTGAGTTCTACTCTCAACTGTACCAGTATATGGGCGATACTCTATAAATGAGTGGTTCATAATCCCCTCACCTTTTGTATCTGTTAAAAATTCGCTTCTAAAGCCAATAAGCCCACGAGCTGGAATTTCAAACTCTATTCTTACAGTACCATCAGGCATTGGCACTAGAGAAGTCATATCCGCTTTTCTCTTACCAAGCTTCTCAATAGCTACACCTTGAAACTCTTCTGGAACATCTACCACTAAGTGTTCAAATGGCTCCATCTTTACGCCATTTTCCTCTTTTACAACAACCTCTGGTCTTGCAAGTAGGAATTCGTAGCCCTCTCTTCTCATATTCTCTGCTAGAATACCAATTTGTAACTCTCCACGACCACTAACTTTAAAGCTAGCATCTCCTAGAGGCTCCATCTTCATAGCGATGTTTGTCTCCATCTCTTTCTCTAAACGCTCTCTAATTTTATTAGAAGTTACATGCTTACCCTCTGTACCAGCTAAAGGACCATCGTTTACACTCATTACAATAGAAAGAGTTGGCTCTTCTATATGAAGTGGGTCAAGTGCAACTGGTTGGCTCTTATCTGCAACAGTATCACCAACATCAATATCTGCAAATCCTGCAATCGCAACAATATCGCCAGCTTCTGCTTCGTCTATCTCTACTCTATCAAGACCAACAAAACCGATAAGCTTACTTACACGAGACACCTTAGTAGAGCCATCTGCCTTCATAAGCATATACTCATCGCCCTTTTTAACTTTACCGTTAAAGATTCTACTAATACCAATACGACCAACAAAGTTATCGCTATCTAATGTAAATACTTGTGCTTGAGTAGGCTCTTCGCTGCTACCTTTAGGGTATGGAACTTTCTCTAAAATTGCCTCAAAAAGTGGAGTCATATCTTTGTTTTCATCGTCAATATCCCACTTAGCATAACCATCTCTAGCAGCTGCGTAAAGTACTGGGAACTCTAGCTGCTCCTCGTTTGCATCAAGAGCAACTAAAAGGTCGAACACCTCATCCATAACTCTATCTGGCTCTGCACCATCTTTATCGATTTTATTAATTACAACTATTGGTATAAGCCCAAGCTCGATAGCCTTTTTCAAAACAAATTTAGTTTGTGGCATAACACCCTCTTGTGCATCTACAAGTAGAAGTACGCTATCTACCATCTTTAAAACACGCTCAACTTCACCACCAAAATCGGCGTGGCCTGGAGTGTCGATAATGTTAATCTTGTGGTCTCCATAAGTGATAGCAGTATTTTTAGAAAGAATTGTAATACCTCTCTCTTTTTCAATATCGTTACTATCCATAACTCTATCTTGCACCTCTTGGTGAGCCTCGAAAGTACCACTTTGTTGTAAAAGTTGGTCAACTAATGTAGTCTTACCGTGGTCAACGTGAGCAATTACGGCAATGTTTTTTATTTTTTGCATATATCTTTATCCTAATTAAATTTGTGCAATATTACCCAAATTTTGTTTAAAACCTGAGCGTAATAGAGTATAATAGTTACTTTTTGAGGGTCAGACGTTGAATATCCACCTATTTAAATAATTTTAAAGGTGGATATTCAACGTCTGACCCTCGGTAAATATATCGGCAAATCGAATTAACGGGCAGACACATAGGTCTGCCCCTACCCACTAACAACTATTCACTAGCCCCTAAACCCTAACCCCATATATTTCGTGGTAAGTTTTAAGAGCGTATCTATCGGTCATCGAAGCAATAT